>JAJRSV010000337.1 GCA_024278655.1 Bacteroidota bacterium
ATAACGGTACCATTAACACCCGGTTTCCAACCGGGTGATAAAACAAAAACACCACACAAAGAACAGCAGCGGTTTCAACCGCTTAAAGAATAAAGACTCATACAACATAAAACTCCTGAACAAAAGTCAGGTGTTAATAATATGCTTTCAAAAGGTTATCTGTTCAGGATAACAGTACCATTAACACCCGGTTTCCAACCGGGTGACAAAGCAAAAACACCACACAAAGAACAGCAGCGGTTTCAACCGCTTAAAGAACCAAATCTTTCAATCTTGTAACCTGCCTTCCGGTAGTCAGGTCTTGCAATTACTCACATATACCCATCACGCCGCAAAGTTTCGAGACCACCTTCGTCATCCTTATCCTGCGCACGTCCCGAACGCTCGGCAATGTTTTTTAGTTTACCACTGCTCAACTCTTCAATAATTTCGTCGACATTTCTGGCTTTGGATTCTATCGGTGTTGTACAAGGATAACAACCGAGTGACCGGTATCTTTTACCCTCTCCCTGATCATAATAAAGTGAAACGGTAGGGATATTTTCCCGTTTAATATACTCCCAGATGTTCAGCTCCGTCCAGTCCAGCAAAGGATGAATTCTTATATGAGTACCGGGTGCAAACTCAGTCTTAAACTGGTTCCAGAATTCCGGCGGCTGGTCACCAACATCCCACTGGCTTTCCTGATCGCGCGGAGAAAAATATCTTTCCTTCGACCTGCTTCCTTCCTCATCGGCTCTGGCACCTACAATTACACCTGTGTAAGGTTCGGTATTTGTATCGACTTCGTATTGCCCGGTTTTATGGTTCATCCTGTATCTTTTCCATCTGCCGCTCAGTGTATTAACAAGTGCTTCCGTCTTAAGCAATTTGCAGCAGCTTATTCTGTCAACATTTCCGTCGGGGAAAGTTTGCTTGTTTTTAAGTGCTTCTTCGTTTTCTCCGTAAACCATGTTTAACTGCCACTCTTTAGCTAACCTGTCACGGTATTGAATCATTTCCGGTATTTTATAATGAGTATCGATATGAACAAGTGGAAATGGTACATGCCCGAAGAACGCTTTACGTGCAAGCCACAGCATAACTGTGCTGTCTTTTCCTATTGACCAGAGCATACACAGGTTTTTAAAGTTAGCGTAAGCTTCTCTTAAAATATAAATGCTTTTGTTTTCTAATTCATCAAGGTGATCCATTGTTCCTCTATAGATATTTTGAAACTTTTTCTATGATTTTGTTTGTATTTTCTTCGATGCCCGTATTTGCCGTATCGATTATTATATCCGGGTTGTCTGGTTTCTCGTAAACAGCGCTGATGCCCGGAAAATTATCTAATACTCCCGCACGGGCTTTTTTATACAGACCGTTCGGGTCTCTCTTTTCACATATTTCAAGCGGAGTATTTATATAAACTTCAATAAAATTATTACATATTTTCTTCACAAAATCACGCGACTCTTTATACGGTGATAGAAAAGATGCAACCACAAATATACCATGTTTTTCCAACTTGCTTGCAAGATAACCTACACGTTCAATATGCTGATCGATATCTTTTTTTGTGAAACCGGTTTCAGGGAACAAATCCCTTACCGTTTCGCCGTCAAGGTGCTCGACTTTTAAACCGTCTTTCTTCAGTCTTTCCACAACAGACTTTGCAAGGGAAGTTTTTCCCGAACCGGAAAGTCCTGTTATCCAAAGAACAAAAGGTTTATACTCGTGTCTTCCTACTTTAATCTTATCCCACACTCTTTCGTGAACAAAATAAATTATCATTTTCAGAATAACTTCCAATCCTCCGATTGAAAGAGCTATAGCCGTTTCACCGACGAATAAAAGCACCAAACCGATTGTTGTAAGCGTAGCCCAAAACCGCCAGCTTAATGTTTTAAGTAGAGATCTTGCTTTTGTTTCTCTGAACATATAGTAGGGTTAAATTATTTTTCTGGTTTCTAAATAATGAATTATTTCTTCGGCGTTTTTCCGTAAATCTGAACCAGCCCCATTATTAATTATTAATTCGGGATTAAGCGGTTCTTCGTAAGGAGCGGAGATACCCGTAAAGTTATCAATCTCTCCCTTTCTTGCTTTTTCGTAAAGCCCTTTGGGGTCTCTTTCTTCGCAAGTATCTAAATCACACTTCACAAAGATTTCGATAAATTCTTTATTATCAAACAAGTTTCTTACGAAATCCCTGTCACTGCGGTAGGGAGATATAAAAGCCGTAAGCACAATCATTCCCGCATCGGTAAAAAGTTTTGCCACTTCGCCGATTCTTCGGATGTTTTCCTTCCGGTCTTCTGCCGAAAAGCCGAGGTCCTTATTTAATCCGTGGCGAACGTTATCGCCGTCGAGTAAATAAGTATGAATTTTCTTATCGTATAAAATTTTCTCGACTTCGTTTGCCAAAGTGGATTTGCCGCTGCCGGATAAACCGGTAAACCACAAACAAGCCGCCTTGTGCCGGTTTAGTTTTTCACGATGTTCTTTATTTACTGAAGTCGAATGCCAGGTTATATCTTCGTTCATACGAATTTTTAATTTTTAATTTCTGAAATATAATTAAAAAAGGATAATACGAAATATTAGTAACTTATAATTAATATCCTGTTATAGATTTGGCAGAAAATAACAAATAACAAATCCCAAAATTCAAATAATATCCAAATTCAAAATAACAATGTTCAAAAATAGTCTGGAATTTAGTAATTGAGATTTGAAATTTATTTGGACTTTGCTTTTTGAAACTTGTCTTTTCCGGTTTATCCGGGTTAGGATTAAAGCAAATAGTTATTCACACAATTCAATTAATACTCCGTGTGTGGATTTAGGATGAATGAAGGCAATGTTTAGTCCCTCAGCACCTTCTTTGGGTGTATCGTTAATGAGCTTTACATCATTCTGTTTCAGTTCTGTAAGTGCCTGCTTAATTCCGTTTACCGCAAATGCGATGTGATGAATTCCTTCGCCACGCTTTTCGATGAACTTACTTACGGGTCCATCCGCTTCGGTCGATTCCAACAGTTCGATTTTTGTTTCTCCTGCCTGGAAGAATGCAGTGCGCACTTTCTGGTCTTTTACTTCTTCGATTTTGTAGCATTTCAGTCCGAGTATATCTTCGTAAAACTTAATTGCCTCTTCAAGGTTCTTTACTGCTATTCCAATGTGTTCTATGTGTGTTAAGTTCATAATGCCTCTTTGGTTTAATTTTCTTTTCAAAAAGTAAAAATATGATGCGTAACCCATTAGGATGTGTGAAAATTACAAATATGAAACAAGGGGCTGTCCAAAAAGTTCTTTGTGAATCTTCGTGCCTTTGAGACTTGGTGGCTAAAAAGATGATTTCATTCTTTAATCAAAGATTTTATTTGCTATGAAGTCACCAACCTGACTGCCGATAGGCAGGGGCTTAAAGAATCACGAAGAAATTTTACTTTTTGGTTAGCCCCATTTTAAAAGAAAAACGCAATTTATATGTAACCGTTTTAACGGTTTTTAGTTTTTTCACACAATCTCTAATGCTGGTAACTACAAAATTTTACTATTACAATAATCTTAAATTTGATGTTAATAAAAAATGATGATATTATATAACAACCTGTTCCTTGTATTCACCGAAGACTTCACGCAATGCATCGCTTATTTCACCGATGCTTGCATATACTTTTACCGCTTCGATAATATACGGTATTAAATTCTCATCTCCCGAAGCTGCCTTTTTTAGCGCTTCCAATTTTAGTTTCACTTCTTCGTTGTTCCGTTCACTTTTTACTTTGTTCAAAAATTTAATTTGTTCTTCCTGAACCTTTTCATCAATCTTTAATAATTCCGGCTGTTCGTCTTCTTCAATCTGGTATTTGTTTACGCCTACAACAATCCTTTCGCCGGCTTCAAGTTCTTTTTCGAATTTATATGCCGACTGCTGAATTTCTTTCTGAACATAGCCGGTGCTGATTGCTTCAATCACTCCGCCCATTGCGTCTATCCGTTTAATGTAATCCATCGCTTCTTCTTCAATTCTGTCCGTCATCGCTTCAACAAAATATGAGCCGGCAAGCGGATCGATTGTGTTTGTAACTCCGCTTTCTTCTGCAACAATTTGCTGCGTTCTTAATGCAACTCTTACCGATTCTGTTGTCGGCAATGCAAGTGCCTCGTCTTTTGAGTTTGTGTGAAGACTTTGCGTTCCGCCTAACACTGCTGCAAG
>JAJRSV010000338.1 GCA_024278655.1 Bacteroidota bacterium
CTGGAAATTCGGGGTATCCTTTTTACGGTAAAGGTCTATCTCGATTACGTTTGTTATGTTTGGCGGAAGGAATATTAATAGTTTCGGATGGTCTCCTTCACGACTCTTAAACACAGACCTGTCCCATCTGTATGTTATTATATTACCGCCGCTTCCCAAATATACATATCCCCGACCTGTAATAAACCCAGTGCCTTCTAAAGTTACGGTATCCTGAAGTGTGTAAGTTTTACCGTTTAATAATTCAACGCCGTTTCTTACTATCATATCGTCAATTAATGTCTCATCTGTGCTAAGTGTATCGTTAACAATAAGTGCACCGCCGTATTTTACTACAGGTGCTGTTTCAAACAGGTATCCTTCACCTGCAGGGAAATTGTAATCTAAACTTATTTGCTGAACGAACGTGGTATCGAAATTAAACTGCGGTTCAACATTTCTGAAGCGGATATTCCCGTATGGTGAAAAAGTGTTTGTTATAGTAATATTAACTGTTCTTGTGTTTGTAGTAATTAAGTTAGATAATAAAAAATATTTATTATCAGAAGCCATTGAGTCAATCATAATTCCGGTATGAAAATTAATCGGATCACCGCCAATATCAGTTAACTTAAGGTAATCGTACTGCTCACTACCATAATTTGAAGCAGGATCGTCTCTTCTTAAAGAAAGATAGTTTCCTGTATAATCTATATTCAACAATGTTTTTCCTAACATTCCACTTAATCTCGGTGAAATATCATCTTTTACATACCAATACAATGGTTCGGGGTTCAGGTTTGCATCTACAAGTCCTGTGTAGTAAAGATAAACACTATCTCCGGGAGAACAAATATCAGTTTTTAATACTGAGCGATTAGGACTGAAATGCCAAAACATTATTCCTTTTGCTCCGTGTGTAAGCGCTAACATTACAGATGAATTTAACTCGGCTGCTGTGGGATAACGCCAGAAGCAGGTATCTCCCGAAGCATCTTCAGTTAATTGTGCAAAAGATTGTGCCACATACCAAAACCCCGGTTGTGCCTGATGTGCATACTGAAATGATTCTCTTAATTTTTCCAAGCTGTAATCTATCGACTGAACTGTATTAAACGGAAATTTATCTATCATCAACTGCTGCGGTTTTACCCTTTCAACAAATTGCTTCAGGTGTTCGTCTCCGTTCAGGTGTCCGTTCCACATTGGGTATATTTCCGTTATTGTTGGTTTTTTAAAATTCACTTCTTGTTCCATAGTTAGTATTGAATCTATTATCCTCATTGGCTCGTATGAGTCTATTGTGTTGGGTTCGTCGTTTATATACCAATATTCTAAATTTGATAAATTCGAGTTATTATTTGCATAATTTATCAAATTTTGTCGCACAGTTGAAAATTGATTGGCAAATCTTGTCCCTATTAAATTATCATACAACTCAACATAGTCAATGTAAAGTTTGCCAGCTCCATACCAATCCAATCTGAATTCTATTCCTGTTTTTACTACAAAGTCGTTTATTGTTACACCTTGCTGTAATGACATACCTTCGGTGTAGTTACTTATTGACTTATTTACAAATTCATTCGAATAATTATATTTCAGTTTATAATTATTAAACTGATTAATATTTGAAAAGTCTGCTATCGTTAGTATTGTATCCGCAAAGTCGGTCTCCAAAGTATCTGTTCTTACGCCGTTTTGTTCAACATAACCCCTGTAATGAATTGCTAACCTGCATACGGTGTCGGTTTCTGCATAGTCGCTCGGATCATAATTTAATGCTAACCGGTATGATGCGGTATAATTAATTTTTCCGGTGTCTTGATTTGTAGAATATTTTTTATCCTGATGATAATTAGGTCCCCAAAGGACATTATCAACCTTAAATCCCAGACTGCTGTCCGTTGCCCAGCATATATCTCCTGTTACAGGGTGCGGCTCTCTGCTGCCGTAAGTATATCCCGTTCTGCTGCTGTTAAGAGGATGTTTAAATCCTGTTCTCAATGTATCAAACTCATCTTTTTCCGCTTCCCACTTCGAATAATATCCTTTTGCGTAATAAAATATCCATTCATTTTCCTTCATCTCCTTATGACCCATCATCTTAAACCCCGCTCCGTCTGTTGTGTCGTTTATTCTATCTGAAATCCAGTTTATACCTGCATCCTGCATTAACTGGATTGATACATTTGGGGAAGGGTCGGTTGCTATGTGTGAGAAAACACCGAATGGGAATCCTGATAGCGTTTGCAGTGTATCCTGCGCTTCTGTTCTATTAACAGAGAATAGAATAAGAAAAACAATAAACAATAACCTGCTTACTTTTACAGCAGGTATTGTAAACAGTGTTTTCATTTACTCCTCCTGTATTTTTTTAACTGTTTGTATTAGAGACTTTATGCCCCACACCTTCACCCCTCCTTTGGGAGGGGCAGGGGTGGGCTCCTTATTTTATATAAATCATCTTCTTCATATCCGAAAAAACAGGTGTGTTGTTTTCGTTTTTTACCATTATCTGGTATATGTATATTCCGCTGGCAAGGACGGGTTTGAAACCCGTCCCTACACCATTAAATTCTACCTCGTAATATCCCGCATCCTGAAACTGATTGACCAACACAGAAACAAGTTCTCCCTTAATGTCATATACATACAGCTTTACGTATCCTCTCTCTTTTAATTTATATCCTATCTTTGTACTTGGATTGAACGGGTTCGGGTAATTCTGGTATAATTGATAATTACTTACCGTTATTGGGTATTCTTTTACCGATGTTATTATTACTGCTAACTCTTCTGATGGTTGGGATTCATTTCCCTGGTTGTCTGTTGCCGTTAGTTTATAATAATATGCATCCACTTCCGGGGGGATTATCTGGCGGTAATTGGTATCTGTCAGGTTCATAACAAATGTTGTTGAATCTGCCGTAAAATCAGCGGTTGTATCCCTGAACAGGTTATAGCTGTTAAAGTCCGCTTCAGTGTTCTTATTCCAAGTAATAGTAATATAAGGGCTGTCGATTACAGCAGTAAGATTTCTTGGGGGTTTGGGTGCAAGGTCAAGGTAAACATAGATTTCACCGTAAGGACCTCCGTATAAGCCGATGTCACTTCTGCTGCTATCAACATCAAGTATCTCAGGATCACCTGCATCAATAAGTGGTGAAAACTTCTGAAGGTGAAAATCTAAACTGTCTTCACTTAC
>JAJRSV010000023.1 GCA_024278655.1 Bacteroidota bacterium
GGGAAACCGCTCTTTAATAAACTGCAGTCTTTCAGTTCTTTGATCGCAGCCGATAACTTTAGTAACAGATTTCTGAGCGAGAAAATTTCGAACCAAATTGGGGCCCCAGTATCCGAGTCCCAGTACACCTACTATCATTTAAATACCTCCGTTTATCACAATTGAAAAATGAGTGTGCTTTTTACTATAATTACTTTGCGCCTCTACCGGTTATCATTACCGGAATCGTTTGCAATATTATTTGCAAATCGAACCAGGGAGACATATTGTTAATGTAGTACAGGTCAAGCACAATGCTTTCTTTAAAAGTAACTGAGCTTCTTCCCCAAACCTGCCATACACCTGTGCAGCCGGGAATCACATCTACACGGCGTTTCTGCCATTCGTCGTAATTCTCGTACTCATACGGTAAGCAAGGTCTGGGCCCGACCAAACTCATATCACCTTTTAATACATTTATTAACTGGGGTAACTCATCGAGGGAGGTTTTTCGGATTATTCTTCCTATCCACGTAATTCTTTTATCGTTTATAATTTTAGTGCCGCTGTCAGCATTTTCGTCCTTCATAAACTCAAGCATCTGCTTCATACGGTCTTCGTCTTCGCCGTCTATAACTTCCATAGATCTGAATTTCAGGAAGGTAAACTCTCTGCCGTTTTTACCAATCCTTGTTTGTTTGAATAGAATTGGACCGGGTGAGGAAAGTTTAATGGCAACAGCTATTAAAAGCATAAACGGTGCTAATAGAATTAAAGCTATGGTAGAAAGAATAATATCAAAAATTCTTTTCAAAATTATAGTAACAGAATTATTATAGTGAGCTGTAACATCAATAACGGGAATGTTTGCATATTTTTCAGTATCAACTTTCTTAGCTACCACATCGAATAGTTCGGAAGTAATTCTGATGTTTGTATCGAGTCCCTTACATATGTCTAACACTTCGAGTAACTTTTCATGCTCTTTATCATCAATCGCAATAATAATTTCATCTACATAATATTTCTTAATCAAGTGTTTTATATCGCTGTAATTTCCAATTACTCTTTTTTCGGCAACTACTTCCTCGCCAAGTTTAATGTCGTCATCTACAAATCCTACTATATCCAAACCTATCGGGTTTTCATACATTAGTTTTGTAGCCAACAATCTTCCTGCTTTTCCGTCTCCTATTATTAAAATATTTCTTCTGAAACCGCTTTTGCTGAAATACAAATAAAGTCTTCGCATCAGTTCGGTTCTAACAGCATAAAGCATCGGTAAAGCGAACAGGGTGAACACGAAAACCAGTAATCTCGAATCAATAATTTCGGATGATTCGATTACCAGAGAAACAAGCACTATATTTAGTGCCCCATAATAAAGGGCTTTCATAATGTGGGTCAAGTGTGCGGCTCTGGTTAGAATTATATTTATTCTGTATAATCCGTTATAATGAAAAACAATTATAAAAAATACTGATAGAGCAAAGAAAAGCAAGATTAAATTCTGTGAGGCATCCGTAAATTCAATAATGCTCATACCGGGGTCTCGTCTCAGCAAATACATTGCAAAATAAAATGCTGAGAATAATACGAAAACATCGGATATACCAAAGATATACTTGTATAGTGGAATTTTTTTCATAAGCAATAGCATTCGAATAGGTTCAAAAAAACAGCCCTCGTAAATTGGAAATAGTCGTTAGTTTCTAAAAAACGTGTAATCGCACAAACTGTGCCATTTTTATAATTAACAAATCCTTTGAATTTTGTAAGAAAACCCTTTTATGGAAGGTGGAAAGTTTCAAAATGAGAAGAAAACGTTGAAGGCGATTATATAATGAGACAAGGTAATCGATTGAAGAATATAGTAATTAAAAGAATATTTGTTAAAATTCTATACATATTATTGAATTGAGCAAAGTTGCTAAGTTCCAAAACTGTCTTTCATCAAGCGGGAGAAGTGCAGATAAACATTTCTCCCGCTGTGTATTTTTAATTACTTGTTGAAGAATTTTTCGATTTTTGCTGCTACATATTCTATCTGTTCATCACTTAGTTCGGCATACATCGGCAGCGATATACCGCTTTCAGCCAACTCCTCTGTAACCGGGAAATCACCTTTTTTGTAGCCCAGATAATTAAAACATTTTTGCTGATGTAACGGGATTGCATAATGTAATCCTGTAGCAACGCCGTTTTCCTTTAAGAATTCTTGTAGTGCATCTCTTTTTTCTTTTCGTTTTTCCAAATCATCTCCGTTTACCTGAATAACGAAAAGGTGATATACATGCTTAGACTCCGGCATTTCAACGGGTAATTTTACTTCGCTAACATCGCCTAACAGTTCGCGGTACTTCGATGCAACTTTCCTTCTGCCTTCTGTCCAATCGTTCAGATATTTAAGCTTAACACCAAGCACAGCACCCTGAATGCCTTCCATTCTGTAATTGTGCCCGAATGTATCGTGATAATATTTTCTGGACTGACCGTGTTCGCGCATCATTTTTATTTTAACTGCCAACTCATCGTCATCGGTTACAACAGCTCCGGCTTCGCCGTACGCTCCCAGGTTTTTACCGGGGTAAAAACTAAAGGAAGCTGCTTTAGCTAAGCTGCCGACTTTTTTCCCTTTATACTCAGCCAAATGTGCCTGTGCCGCATCTTCAACTAAAATTAAATTGTGTTTATCCGCAATCTCTTTTAGTCTGTCCATATCAGCCGGCTGACCGTACAGATGGACAGCTACAATAGCTTTTGTATTGGGGGTAATTGCAGCTTCAACTTTTTCGGGGTCTATGTTATAGCTTTCGGGATGACAATCGACCAGCACCGGCTTTGCCCCGCACAAAGTAACTCCCCATGCTGTTGCAATAAATGTATTAGCCGGTATTATTACTTCATCGCCGGGCTTTATGCCTAACGCCCAAAGCACAAGATGGTTACCATCGGTTCCCGAACTTGTGCCGATACAGTGTTTAACATTATGTGCTTCGGCAAAAGCTTTTTCGAAATTAGCAACAGATTCTCCAAGGATGAAAGCTGTATTATCTATAACTTTTTGAATTGCGGTATCAACTTCATTTTTTATGGATTTGTATTGAATTTTAAGATCTAAAAAGGGTACTTGCATTTATGTGCCTCCGGGATTTTAAGTTGTTTATTTATAAACAGTTAGTATGTATTCTTAAAATTAGACATATTTTATAGCAATAACTGTGCTAAATGATAAAAGGGGGGTTATTTTGTGAAACAAATTATCAATTAATTTTTATAACTTATGTTAAGTGATTATAATTCACAAACAATTTTCAATCTACCAAACCATCAGTTGGGTTTAATACCGAATAAGGGCTTAACCGAAAAAGAATTCTTGTAATAGCTTTAAAATAAAAATACTTACAGCTAAAAATGTGTATTTTTATGATTCATAAAAATAACATAAATTCTCATTATAATATATATGAGACACTTAAAGTATGTTATCTAATTGAAAATTATTTTATTTTCGTGGCATAAATGTTGAATTTAAGCATCGGAAAATTTTTACACTGTACCTGAACTTCAAATCATTTATTTTCAATTAGTTAGGTGTTACAAGTATTACTTTATTGTACTGAAAATTGAATTTAGAACAAACCAGAGAGTCCTTTGAGGAACTAATGAAAAAACATCAATTATTATTTTTAACTACTCTCTTTTTATTGGCATTTATCTGCAGCAATTCTTTTGCTCAGGTATTAAAACCCGGTGACGGCGTTCAAATAACTTTCCTCGATATAAAAGACAATATCTCCGGAGATTATTTTGTTCAGCCCGACGGTAAAGTTCAATTACCTTTTATAGGGATAATTGATGTGAACAATAAGGATGTAAAGGAAGTCAAAAGAGAAATCATTACAAAGTACGATTCACTGTATCGGGATCCCCAGCTCTTTGTTCATGCTTTATTCAGGATAAACATTTTAGGTGAAGTAAAGAATCCCGGTTATTACTATGTGCGGGAGGATGAAACGATTGCGGGAATCTTAGCTCTTGCAGGTGGAGTTACAAACAGCGGTGATATTGAAAGTGTATATATTATTAGGGATAATAAGGAATATGAATTGAATATGGGAAATGTTGAAGATGTTGGTAAACGTGCTATTGATTTCGGTTTAAAGTCGGGCGATCAGATTTATGTGCCCCGAACCTGGTGGGCGGACGCCAGAGGGGTAACAATTATAATTTCTGCTGCGGCATTAATAGTAACTGTACTGGCATTGTTTTTAAGATAATTAGCTAATTATTATAAAATTAAAATATGAGTAATATGTTTCCAAACAGTTTAAAGAATAACAAACACAAAAAAGAAAAAACCTTAGTTGAAATTATACAAATAATTTATCGAAGAAAGTTTGTATTATTTACCGCTGTTTTTGTTTTCATTTTAGGGGCTGTATTATATAATTACCTTACCAAACCTGTCTACAAAGCAACCGTATTGCTTAAAAAAGAAACTGCACAGGATGAAAATTCAAGAGCCGATTTTTCGGAAATTATTAATGTACAAACTAAGGACGAGATTGAAACCGAAATGGAGTTGGTTAAGACCTGGAATGTATTAAGTAAAGTTGTAGATGATTTGAAATTAAATATTCTATTAAAAAGTATTATTACGCCTTCCGGTGAGCAATATGAAATGGAAGAAACAGTAATTAATTATAACGATCCGGATCTGCTTGAAAATTTAGCGCTTCCTATCTCACCCCCGGAATTTCCCAAGGTGGAACTTAAAAAGAAAAAAGAAAGCGCAAGCTTGTATGTAAGAAAAGTTAGTAAAGATTCGTACGAAATTTATGATGCGGAAACAAATGTGTTATTACAAAGTTATAGTGCAATTGACAATATAACTAATAATGAATTTACTAATTCTAACGAAGATATTTTTGAAAATCCGGATTCGGTTGAAGCTATAAATAAGGATGATGGAATCGCAAAGTTTAATTTAGCGATTGCCAACATCGAGATTTCATGGCCCGATGCACCTGCTGGCAGTGAATTCTATTTTGATATTGTTAATTATTACAAAACGATGGAAAATCTAAAAAAGCAGATTTCTGTTGAGAGAAAAGGTAAAACAAATGTATTTGAAGTCTCTGTCAATTCATCCACTCCATATGCGGCTGCAAAAATTGCGAATGTTATTATTGATAAGTTTAGAGAATCGAGAATAAATCAGAAGAAACAAACCATCAGGTATTCATTTAAATTTGTAGATGAACAACTGAAAAAAATGCAAATAAAACTGCGAGAGGCAGAAGATAAATTAAGTAAGTTTAAATCCAGCGGTCAAATTACAACAATTGATCAAAGCTCACGGGAGTTAATTCAGTTTTTAAGTAAGCTCGAAGCCGAAAAAGTTAATACCGATTTGCAGCTTGCCGACTACAGGAATAAGGTTGCCGAGATTCGATCGGAAATGAAATCAAGCGGGTTTGTGGATCAGAGTTTTCTTTCGCCTGAAGGAAATGTTGACAGAAACTCACCGTTTTCGGCGTTACTGAGACAATTATCGGACCTGGAATTGCAGAGACTGGAATTACTTCAGAGGCGTACGGAAAATCATCCTGATGTAATAGCACTTGATGAACAAATACAAATGGCTAAAGAAAAATTAGCCAGCTATAATCAAAACACACTTACCGCTTATCAAATTATTATTAACTCGCTGGAAAAGAAACTGTTGAAAATAAGCAACCTGATGTCTAAGTACGAAGTTAAACTGGAACTACTTCCGGCTAAAGAAAATAAACTTGCACGATTGATGAGACAAAAGAATGTTTATGAAAAGATAAGCACATTGCTGCTGGATAAAAGAGAAGAGATGAGAATGGCTGAGCTATCGAAGCTTCAGGATATTACTATTGTCGATCCTGCGCATGAACCGATTAAACCTGTTTCGCCTAAGAAGCTGTTGAATATGTTTGTGGCAGTAATAATAGGCGGCTTCATCGGCTTAATTAGTGTGTTTTTATTTGAACTTAAAGACAGCAAGCTTGTAAACCTGGATGAACTTGAAGAAGAATTTAATCTTCCCATCTTTGCTATCATACCAACTTATACGAGTGAGATTAGAGAGAAAATTAAAAATGCCAAGGAAAGCAGAGATAAGTTTGTAATGTTAATGGATGAACAGGAAGGCTTTAAGGAAACTTACAGGTTGCTTAAAACCAAACTGCTCTTTCAGATGGAAGGCAGAGAAAAGATTTTTATGATAACAAGCTGTGAAGAGAATACAGGAAAGACAAGCATTGTAGCCAACCTTGCCGTATCCATTGCACAGGAGGGGAATAAAGTATTAGTTATCGATTGCGATTTGCGTAAAGCCGAGCTTTCAAAAATATTCGATCTTCCTAAAAATGCTCCCGGCTTAATTGAATTCATTGAAAAAGATGTGGCTCCGACCATCTATACTAAGGTGCTTAAGAATATTGATATACTGCCGGCAGGCGGTACCCGGGAAGATTCAAGCCATCTCCTGAACTCCGAAAGAATGAGGTTATTGTTCAATGCTATAGATACGTCGACATACGATTATATTATTATTGATACTCCTCCTGTTACAAGAGTTGTTGATACTCTTGTGCTTGGTCGTTCGGTTAAAGATGCAATACTCGTTGTTCGTCCCGGTCATTCTTTCAAGGAATCTGTGGTTGGAGGAATACAGGAGATGATTCAGGCGAAGATAAAGATACGCGGGATTGTTGCAAACGCAGCTGAGATAAAAGACTCTTATTATTACCGTTACAGATACGGGTACGGATATGGTTATGCATACGGAAAGAAAAACGGAAAAGATAAAAAGAGCAAAAAGAAGAAAACAGCCGAATTATCAGTAAGCTAAATAGTTAGCCGAATACTTTCCCCTTTAGTTAAAATTAATGGCGATCTGTTTTTAATGGATTGCCTTCTTTTTGTAATTACATTTGGAACTGTTTTATATTGAATATAGAAATTGTAAATCCTGTTGATTTAAAGAACTGGGACGAATTAATTTTATCATTTCCCGGATACTCATTCTTCCACACTTCTTACTGGTCTAAGTTACTGCAAAAAACTTATTCCTACTCACCAAAGTATTTTATAAAAAAAGATGGAAGAGAGATTAAAGCCATATTGCCGCTAATGCTCGTCCAAAGTATTTTTACCGGTAAAAGAGCAGTTGCACTTCCTTTTAGCGATTATTGCCAGCCGTTAACAAAAGATAAAAACAGCTTTACCGAACTGTGGAATGAAGTGTTACGTTTTTCATCGGAAAGAAAAATGAAATATGTGGAAATAAGAGGCGGAGAACCCCTTTTCGATAATATAAAACCGTCAACGTTCGATTATAATCATACTCTTAATCTAAGCGTTGATGAAGAAGATTTGTTTAAAGGATTTTCCGTTAACACGAAAAGAAATATTAAGAAAGCAATAAAAGAAAATGTGGAAGTTGAAATTACCGGATCGGAAAGAGCTACAGAAGAATTTTACGAAATGAATTGTGTTACCAGAAAAAAGCATGGGCTTCCGCCCCAGCCCAGAAAATTCTTTTTAAATTTGTACGAATTAATATTAAAACAAAATTTAGGATTTATAAGTTTAGCAAGATTAAATGGCAGAGTAATTGCAGGTGCATTGTATCTTTTAATCGGTGACAAGGCGATATACAAATACGGTGCTTCCCATCCCGAATATCTGAATAAAAGGGCAAACAATTTGGTGATGTGGGAAGCAATAAAGCACTGCTCGGAGAAAGGGTTCAAATCGTTCTGCTTTGGAAGAACCGAACCTGATAATGAAGGACTTAGAAGATTTAAATTAGGGTGGGGCACCGAAGAGTCGGAACTTAAAATATACAGATACGATATAGGGGAAAAACAGTTCGTAACCGTTAAAACAAAAACCAGCGGGTTTCATAATAAAGTGTTTGAAAAAACTCCGCTGCCGCTATTAAAGCTTTTTGGTTCAATTACTTACAAGCATTTTGGTTGATCGAAATAGGTAGAAATTCTCATTTTGAAACGAATGAGATTATTCTTCGGAATATATTATTAGATTTCGAGTTACAATAGTAATTTTTCTTTGGAACACTATTTGCAAAATTTAGCTAAAGTATTTCGTATCAATTAATAAACAAATGAAAGCAGGAAATTAATATGAACATATTAATTGCGAGTTCAATCTCACAACACGCTATTGATGAGTTGAGTAATAAGCACGATGTGGTTTGTGCTTTTGGTGCGCCCGAAGAAAAACTGATTCAGTTAATAAAAGATCGCGAGTTGATAATTTTCAGAAGTGGTGTTCAGATTTCGGCTGCTGTTATGGGAGCAGCTCCCAATCTTAAATTTCTCGTGCGTGCAGGTTCCGGATTGGATAATCTGGATGTTGATTATGCGAATAAGAGGGGACTGAAACTTATAAGAATTCCCGAACCGGGAGCGAAAGCCGTGGCTGAACTGACTTTTGCTTTTATGTTGGCACTTTCGAGGAACTTGATAAAAGCCGACAGAGAGTGGAAGAAAGGTCATTGGATAAAGGGTGAATTGAAAGGGTACCTTTTAAGAGGTAAAGTTCTGGGTGTCATCGGAGCGGGAAACATTGGTTCTCTGGTCGGTCAAATGGGATCGCTCTGGGGAATGACGGTTCTGGGTTGTGTTGCCAAAGAAGATTACACACCCGAGGTAGAAGCCAACCTGGTTTCCAAGGGAATTAGATTAACAACTTTTGAAGAAGTAGTTACTAATGCAGATTATTTAACAATACACGTTCCGCTTATGGATAGCACCCGTAATTTAGTTGACAAAGAAGTGTTACAAATGATGAAACCCGGTTCGTACCTGATGAGTTTGGCAAGAGGCGGTGTAGTTGACGAACAAGCACTTTACGAAGAGCTGTCTAACGGTGGACGATTAAGAGGAGCCGCTTTGGATGTTCATCTTAATGAAGGTGAAGGAAAAATATCTCCACTTGCAGAATTGCCTAACGTTATTTTAACACCGCACATTGGTGCCCAAACTTACGATTCACAAAAAGAAATAGGCGACAGGGTTTTAGAATCAGTCGATAAATTTGAAGCTGAATTAATAACTGCAGAAGAAACCTCAACAATAAATAAATAGGTTATTATGAATACCGATACAATAGAAACTGTAACCGGAGAGAAAAATATGCTGGCGAAAACTACTCAGTTTAAAAGGATGTTACAATCCGACAAGCTTGAATTTATTCTTGAAGCACATGACGGACTTAGTGCTAAAATTGTTGAAGAAGCCGGCTTTAAAGGTATATGGGGCAGCGGACTGGCAATTTCGGCAGCTTTGGGCGTGCGCGATAATAACGAAGCAAGCTGGACTCAGGTTTTAGACGTTGTGGAATTCATGAGCGATGCAACGAATATTCCTATTATGCTCGATGCCGATACCGGTTACGGTAACTTTAATAATGTTAGACGGCTGGTAAAAAAGCTTGAGCAGAAAGATGTTGCCGCAATGTGTATTGAAGATAAACTTTTCCCCAAAACAAATTCCTTCATAAACGGCGAAGCCCAGGAGTTGGCAAAAATAGATGAGTTTTGCGGAAAGATTAAAGCCGCAAAGGATACTCAGTCCGATCCAGACTTTTGCGTTGTTGCAAGAATAGAAGCTTTCATTGCCGGCTGGGGACTGTCGGAAGCGCTTAAAAGAGCAGAAGCTTATTACAACGCCGGTGCGGATGCAATACTCGTACACAGTAAAAAATCAACCGCCGAAGATATTTTCGATTGTATGGAGGAAGGGAAAGATACTTGTCCGGTTGTAATAGTTCCTACTATGTATTACGAAACACCTACCGACGAATTTGAAAAAAGAAATATTAGCTTGGTGATTTGGGCGAATCATTTATTACGCAGTAGTATAAAGGCAATGCAGGAAACAGCCGCGAAGATTTACAACGAAAAATCGCTGGTATCTGTCGAGAAAGAAATTGTTTCCGTAAAGGAAATATTCCGCTTACAAAACGCCGATGAACTTAAGCAAGCTGAAAATATTTATCTGCCGTCATCCCGCTGATGATGGCTTTTCTTTTAATGATGATTTTATTGTAAAAAGTAATTCGCACAAAATCATCCTTTCTTCTCTCTTACGGTCACCAGAAAGTTTGTTCTGTTTAATTTAGCAAATGAATATTATTCTAATATGAAAATTTGATAAAGTATTAATCCTGATGAGTAGTAGCAATGAAAAAAATAAAGTTGTTGATTTCGATTTTCATGGAATTGTGGGCGTTAGGTTAATAAACCCAACCGGTTCGGATGTAAATATCATTAAACGGAAATATGAGCTGTTACCTTCTAACCTGGCATACAAGCCGGATATAGTAATTACTTTCGTTGAAAAATTAGAGCTTTCGGATTTAGTTTATGTTGGTCTTCACACCGCAGCTTACAACAACAACGATTTTATTGTATTATCAAACGGTAAGCAGGATGTAAAACTGAAAATACCGTTCGAAGATATTGGAATTCGTCAGGTAAACATTACCTGCGA
>JAJRSV010000339.1 GCA_024278655.1 Bacteroidota bacterium
ATCTTTATCTTCAGAGAAAAGAAAGTTCACCTTAAGCTTTGTTGTGTAGCGGTAATAGCCGTTAAGCAGCTCATCATCGGTAATATGAATTTTATCCGTTATCTCTTTTTTGTAAAGAGCATCGCGGACAAACATTTTTTCGAATTCCTCTTTCGAGAATTTCATTACTTCAAGCGTATCCAATCCCATTGCGTGCGATTCCTGCGCGAACAGCTTTTCGGCAATTAAAGTGTAAAGAAAGTTAAGCTTCGATGCTTCTTTTTTCGATTTGTTCATCCGGTTCAGTCCGGGGGTGAACTCGTACCTCTCTACAAATTCGCTTTCGGTTATTACTTTGTTGCCGGCGCGCGCAACAATTTTGTCATCAACAGATTGAGCCGATAACTGCACTGCGGCTATCAGAAAAAAGATTATTGTAACCGGATAAGATTTTAACTTCATACTTTTATTATTGTGAACAGACTAAAATATTGAAGTGTAAATTACTAAATTAGTACTCTTAATTAAATGTTAATTAACGGCGTATATTTAAATTTCCTTAAATAACTCACAGCAAATATGAGCAAAAAAAAGAACTCCGGGAAGAATCCTTCACCCCAAAAAGAAAAGAAAACAGAAGCTAAAGCCGCTCCCAAATGGTTTTACGCAGTGTTGATTGCAATTCCAATTGTGATTGTGATTTTAGCAGAGGTGTTTTTAAGAACTATTAACTACGGCTTGGATTTCACGGAGTTTCAAACCGTATCGAGCTACTATCCCGATAAACTCTTTCTGAATCCCGACCTTCCGTACAAATATTTTATGAACCTGGAAAACGCTCCGTCAACCCTTCCCGACGGGTTTGATAAAGAGAAGAAAGAAAATGCATTCAGAGTTTTTGTTATAGGCGGAAGTACTACCGCCGGCTGGCCCTATGTGCCGAACGCTTCTTTCAGCAGGCATCTTAAACGAAGACTTGAACTGCTTTATCCCGAAAACACTATCGAAGTAATCAACTGCGGCATATCTGCCATTAACTCGTACACATTGCTCGATTTTATTCCCGGAATATTGGAACAAAAGCCGGACCTCGTTTTGATTTATGCCGGACACAACGAATACTACGGTGCTCTCGGTGCCGGTTCATCGGTTTCACTCGGTAATTCGAGAACTCTCGTTAATACTTATTTATGGCTGAAGGATTTCCGGTTAACTCAATTTATCGAAGATGTTATTACTAAAATTTACGGACTGTTCGGCGAAAACGAATTGGAAACTAATTTCAAGAAGAATGAAACTTTAATGGCAAGAATGATTGGTGAATCGCTTATTACTTTGAACAGCGATACTTATTACGACGGGCTTGAACAGTTCGAAGGAAATATGAATGATATTTTAGATGAGTTATCCGATGCTGGTGTGCCGGTTATAATCGGAACGCTTACTTGTAACACTTTGGATCTTAAACCGTTTGTATCTGTAAAAACGGATACGCTCCCGGCTGCAGAAGATGTTTATATGCAGGCAAAACAATTACTTGAGCAGGGAAGAATTAAAGAAGCGGACAGTTTGTTCCTTTATGCCAAAGAACTTGACGCACTTCGTTTCAGAGCACCGGAAAAAATGAATGATATTATTAATGAGTGGGCTGACAAGTATAATGTAAGCGTTGTTAATATCGATTCGCTTTTCAGAGAAAAAAGTGAGTACGGAATTGTGGGATATAATTTAACTGTCGATCATCTTCATCCCAATCTTGAAGGATACAGTTTAATTGCTGAAGAATATTTTAAAAAGATGGATGAGTTAAAGCTCCTTCCAAAAGGTAAAAGAGCAAAGTTGAGTATAGCCGAACAGGATAGTATTCTTTCGGTGAACTTTCCTTTCACTATAATCGATTCCACGCTCGCGGAGATGCAGATAGCAAAATTAACAGGCGCATATCCATTCGTGCCCCGCGGAACTCCCAACTATAAAATTAAAAACTTTAAGATTGATAATTATGTCGATTCGCTTTGTGTAAAGGTTATTAACAAAGATATCAAGTGGGAAACCGCGCATACCCGGTATGCCGATAAATTATATGCCGAAGGGGATTATGACGGCTTTATAAAAGAGATGAATACGATTATTCAGGAAAGACCTTACTTCGATCAGCCGTATGAGTATTTGATTGTGCGCTTAATAGATAAAGGGCTGGCAGCGGAAGCTCTTCCTTACCTGAAAAAACTGCACAGCTTTAAACCTTCGTACTTCACAACCAAATGGATTGGACAGACGTTGCTGTACAGTAAAAATTATAAAGAATCACTTCCGTATCTTGAAGATGCAGTAAAGTATAACGAAGCGGATTACCAGACATGGTATAATTTAGCCGGTGCATTTTTGTATAATGGTATGCTGGACAAATCGATGATGGCGATTGAAAGAAGCTTGCAGTTAAATCCGAAGAACAAACTTGCGGTTAGATTTTACAATGAGTTGAAATCGGCGATGAAAAAATAAAGACTATTCGCGAATTAGCGGCAGTTTAAATAGTAAGCATTCAATTGTAAGCAGCATTTACTCAAGCTGTTTGTTGTCAGCATAAATTAAAATAAAAAAGCCGACCTTGTTCAGGTCGGCTTTGATTTTTTAAGAGAATGATGAATTACTTCATCAGTATCATCTTCTTTGTAGAAACAAAGTTTCCGGAAGTAAGAGTATAGAAGTAAATTCCGCTCGAGAGACTTCTCGCGTCGAATGTTACTTCGTAAGAGCCGGATACCTGTAGTTCATTTACAAGTGTGGCTACTTCCTGTCCCAGAAGGTTGTAAACTTTAAGAGTTACCAAACCTTCCTTTGCAACTTTATATCTGATAGTAGTTGACGGGTTGAACGGATTCGGATAGTTCTGATCCAATTCGTATTGATCGGGAATAGCATTATCAATTTGTCTGACGTCCGTTGTAAAGTCGCCGAATACATCATTCAGAACTATTGCAGGACCATCAACAAGAATCATCATATGATTGATACCGAAACCGCCTTCGTTATCCAATGGGCTTGAACCGCCGTTAACTGTATCGGCACCCGGATACATCATTGCATATTTGTATTCAAATACGCCGCCCGGCTCGCCTGCAGGAACAGTAACGGTTCTTGACCAGATGTTGTTACCCATATCGGTCAACACTTTCATTACGCCGGTAGCTTCGCCGCCGACTGTATCATCGGGGCACCAGCAGCCGGTACTCCAATTACCTAACCAATCGGCACCGCCTCTCATACCTACAAATTCTAACATTGCAGGATCGATGTGCTCGCCGTTGTAACGGTTAACCGGATCGCTCATATCTACGTTGAAAGTTACATCAACAGGATTCTGAATAGCGTCGAATAACGGGAAGATTCTCGGAACGATAGTCGGTAAATCGATTACGCTTCCGTCCGGCTGATAGATATGCCATCTGTCTTCACCGGTTTCCCATCCACCATTGGAAAAACGAGAATCGGGGAATGCTTTGAATTTCCACTTTGTGGAATCGCCTTCGGTTAATCCGGGACCTGATGTAACGGTTAAAGTAGTAGTGAAGATACCTGCATTAAAAGGATCCTGCACCATCTTTCTGTCGCCCTGAACATCCTGTCCGAGCTGATCCCAGTCGAGACCCATTACTAACAACGAATCCTGATCAGGATCGAAAGCACCACCCATACCGATACCAAGAATACCACTGATATCAGCAGTAAAGTTCAATGTATTCGTTACAAGTTGAACAATGTTGTAAATACTGTCGTCGTTGAACCATACAACCGGAAGAATTACTTCGGGTGATTGCAATGTAAAGGATCTGTTAGGGACACCTTCCCATCCATCCGGAGAAATTACATACTTAAATTCGAATGTAGTTCCTTCGAAAGATTGTGGAATCGGGACGGTAAGAGTGTAGATGGTATCACCATCCGCATCGTCCATTTGGAACATATCTCCTTGCCAATCGGCAGTGTCACCAGCAGCAACCTGAAAGCTACCGCGGATAACAAGGATATCAGTAGCAGGATCAAAACCGCCTTCGGCTACTTGCACACCCATATCACACTGGAACGTAACAGGAATATCCTGTGCCAATACGAATGTACTAAGTGATAAAGCCAAAGACATTAGTAAGAGTTTTTTCATATAACACCTCGCTTTTTAGGTTTTTTAATAATTATCAGATACCTACTGATAATGAAAATCTTGATATCTGGTCGAATATACCAAAATCGGTATAACTATAATCAATTTTAGCAAAGAAACTACCGAAGTCGTACTGAATACCAACACCGGCTGTCAGTCCTTCCTCCGCATCTTCTTTAAGAAATGAATTGTAACCCAGACGCAACGAAATAGTATTGTTCCAGGTTAATTCGGTACCGAAGTTTCCGTAAGTAGTTTGATTGTTCGGAACAACCGCATCGGTGGATAATGTCCAGTTCCATTCATCCGAATTTCGAAGCACATCGTAGCTTATACCTACAGCAAACTGTAACGGCAGTGGCCAGGAATCGGTTTCGAGCTTTGATGCGATATTCTGATTGTTTCCAGAGTGCTGGGGATCTATATCCGCCGGAAGCAACAGGTCCGCACCATCTAATTTCATTTCAGTACCGAAATTAGAGATATTCATGCCAAGGTTCAAGCCCTCTAACGGCGTATAGAATAATAATCCGATATCAACAGCCCACGCCGATGAGCTTTCATTCCAAATGGTCTGAGAAATGAACTTTGCGGTAAAACCAATCGAAAACCTGTCGGTTAAATTTCTTGCGTACGATAAACCGACTACAATGTCCTCCGCTTTCCAGCGTTCGCCGGTGCCGTTTGGCGATTCGGGCGTGGTAACTTCTTCATCGCCGTAATCGAGCTGGTTTATGTAAAGTGCAACGGCATCGTTATCAGTTAACTTATAAGCAAAACCAAGCCAGTTGAATTTAGTTTGCAGCAACCATTCGGTATAAGCAAATGTAAGTTCGCTTCTCGGAATGCGGGATAAGCCGCCCGGATTCCAGTACGCTGTTGTTGCATCGTTTGCAATTGCCGTAAAAGCGCCGCCCATACCGGTTGCACGCGGTCCTACCGGTATGGTAAGAAAGTTCGCTGCAGTAGTACCGACCTTGGTCTGCGCTAAAGTCATTGCCGAGATAAAAATAAATATTGCCGGTATCAAAAACTTCTTCATATTGAACTCCGATTAATATCCCTTTTACATTACTTGATAATTGCTATTTTACCCATCTTTTTGTCGCTTATTCCTTTAACCTGGACAACGTAGAAATATACTCCGTAAGCCACATCCAAACCTTCTTTGGTTCTAACATCCCAGGTTACAGATCCGTTTTCCAGATTTCCGTCGTGTCTTAAAGTTCTTATCAAATCACCGCTGCTCGAGTAAATGTTTATGGTACTGTTCGGCGGTAAATTTATAAAGTTAATCACTCTTTCGCCTCTGCCTCGTACAGTGGGTGGAAGCGGTTGCTCAAAAACATTGGTAACCACGTATGGGTTCGGAACAACTTTTATCTTGTTTAATTGTGCTCTTGCATCGTTAACGTTATAATCCGACGGGTTGGTTGTAAATCTGAATTCGTCATTTGACGAAAGCGGTTTGTAAATGCTTATGTACAGCGTGTCGCCGCCCTGCGGAACTCTTGATGTGCTGTCCGGGTCAATCATAACTATTTTCCATGTAACTTCGGTAGCTTCAGGATTTGCCAGCGTAAGCTGATCTAAATGAGATAGAGTATCGGGTCTGAATCCGCCTGCTTCGGTAAAAGCAAACGGAATGCGAATCGGGTTATCCGGATCGGTTACATCGTAAACCTGGAAGTTTACTAATTTTGCCGGCGGTGCATTCGGTCCGAAAATATCCACCAGATAATCCGATGAATCTGCGTATTCGTCTTTTATCGGAATAGCATACGTTCTCGGGGCTTTAATACCGTAAATTCCCGCACCCGGAAAAGCAAACTGGCTTACCTGAAAGCCTAAGTTATTCGGGTCATCTACATTCCAATGGCTTTCGGCAGGGTTAAGCTTAACGCTGTCTATGTTTTGGTAGGAAGTATCTATCGAAAGTCTTACCCCGCTGAAAACATCACCGTTATCGGGAGACATCGGTGCATCGAAGATAACATAATTACCTGAAATAGTGTTTTTAACATTATATGAATAAGCGATAGGCACGCCCTGCACGAGCGAATCGTTAAACTCAACAATGTAAGTAGAATCCTGTATTGCAAACGGATCCATTACCTCGAAGTAAGGCATTGCAGTGGAGTGACCCGATATTCTTTCCAGTTGCTCGCCCGACGGCGGTGGAACATAGCCGGCAACAGGTGCGTTAGGAATAACCGCAGCCGTATTAATATCGGTCGATATTCTTCCCAGAGCATCTTTGGAAATAAACCTGGAGTTTTCCGAAGGAAAGATATCTTTGCTTGCATCGCCTCTGTCGTAAGCAACCAGAGCATAATAATATGTTCTGCCGTTAATAACATCGTTATCAACAAAAAAGTTTTGAATTCCGGAATCGTCACCCAAATAATACGGAGCGCCGTTAACCAGATCGTAAAGTTCGGGTGATGCCTGGAAGTAACCTTTAATGCCGTTATCCAAATCCGCCTGGAATATAGGCGAATAAAACACCTTGGTACCGTTTCCGTCTGTTATAGTTAAAGCATCCGATAAGTCGGGGTCGGTTCCTTTGTAAATTTTATATCCTTCAAAATCTTTTACTTTTAAAGTGGGGTCAATTGAATTTTCGGCAATTCTGTCCCAGTAAAGTGTAACTTTGCCGTC
>JAJRSV010000340.1 GCA_024278655.1 Bacteroidota bacterium
GAAAACCTTATCGCCGAAATACTTCCTTACTTCATCGGCTACCTGATGCGACAGTCTCAATCGTGTATCGAACATAGTAAGCAGTACGCCCTCAATAGAAAGATGAGGGTTGTAATGCTGCTTAACAATATTAATTGTATTAAGCAGCTTTCCCAAACCTTCCAAAGCAAAATACTCGCACTGTACCGGTATTAGTACGGAATCGGATGCTGCAAGCGAATTCAACGTAAGCAAACCGAGTGAAGGCGGGCAATCGATAAAAATATAATCGTAATCATCTTCTATATTTTCAATTGCAGTCTTAAGCATCTTTTCTCTTCCCTCAACATCAACCATTTCAACTTCGGCGCCGACCAGATTTATGTTCGACGGAAGAAGATCGAGGAAAGGCATATATGTATTGATGATTACATCTCTTGCCGGTTCCCTGCCAATAAGAACATCGTAAACCGACGGGTTATGATCAGTTACACTTAAACCGGATGAGGAGTTGGCTTGCGGATCAATATCAATTAAAAGAGTACGCTTTTCAGCCGCGGCAATTAACGATGATACGTTAATAGCAGTGGTTGTTTTACCAACTCCTCCCTTTTGATTCGCTATTGAAATTATTTTTGCCATTAAATGATTATCTGCCGGATATAAATCTTCTTTTTAAAATGAATGGTTAAAATACCACTTCCGTAATATTTTTCATAGGAATTAAAATTTATTCTCTGAATGTTTTTTATAACATAATCTCTTCGCCGTATTCGAGCACCCTGCAATTTATTCCTTTTGCTTCCGCTTTCTTTTTGAATTCGTTCGGGTCTGCCTGGATTACCGGAAACGTATTGTAGTGCATCGGTATAGCGGTTTTCGGATTGGTTAATTCTGCGGCTTTAACCGCATCGTCAATTCCCATCGTAAAGTTATCGCCTATGGGCAAAAGCATGTAATCTATCGGCATCATTTCGCCGATGAGTTTCATATCGTAAAACAAACCGGTATCGCCGGTGTGGTAAATATTTTTTCCGTCAGCCGAAACAATTACACCAGCAGGTTCGCCGGCATAAGTATTATCGGGCGTCATCGAACCGTGATGCGCAATAGTAAACTTTACTCTACCGAAATCAAAATCGTATCCGCCGCCGATGTGCATATTGTGAGCGTTGTATCCTTTCGCTTTCACATATTCCGCTAACTCGTTCACACAAATAAACATCGAGCCGCACCTGTCTGCAATGCTGAAAGCATCGCCAAGGTGATCTCCGTGAGCATGAGTTAAAATAATGTAGTTTGCATCTACTTCATCCGGTTTAACCGGCGCAGTGGGGTTACCGCTCAGAAACGGGTCTATCAATATCTTCTTACCGTTGCCGGTAGTAATCTGAAAAGCCGAGTGTGAAAAATATTTCAGTTTCATAATTCCCTCCCTGTTATGATATTAGTTTATAAAATTCTTTTAACGATTTACTGTGAAGAAACTTCATCAACTCTAATTCGAGTGTGTTTTCCAGATCTGTTCTTCGCTTGTCAACTTTCGAAAAAACCGTCTTACTTATTCTAACATTTTCATCTTTAATCAGCAAATTCATATTTTCCTTGAAAACATCCAAGTCTCTTACCTGTCCCGAATGATCCTGAAGATTTTCAACTTTCTTGTAAAAGCGCATAAAAATTATTCTGTCGAAACAAGATATGAATAATTCCATATTATATCGAACCCGGCGCAGTGCAATTCTTACCTGGTGAAGGTTTTCGACATCTTTATTTTCAAAATATTTTTCGATTACCGAAAGAAGAAAATCGAGCCGTGCTTTAAGAATGGTTTTAGCCGCCTTACAGACACTGTCCTTTTTTCTTATTCCTTTTATTTCCCATTTTTTTGCTTTGCTCATTTAATCTCAGGTAAAAAGTAATTTTATAAATCCAATGGTTGTTTTAACCGGACGCATTTTGCTTTTTTCATCTCCGTAAATTGTCGAAACACCGGCAAAACCTATTTTGAATCCTGCTTTTGCCGATTTAATCAATATTTCGGTTTCCGCCTCAAAACCGTTTTCCTTTGTCGAAACATTTTTAATAACATCAGCTCTGTAAACTCTGAAACCGCACTGGCTGTCGAGTATTTTCTGCCCCGTTTTAACCGAAAGCAGAAACGAAGTTAACTTGTTGCTCAACTTTCGCTGCGGCGGCATATCTTTAAGATTTTTCAACCTGTTGCCGATAACAATATCATAATTTTCAATCTCACTAATAAGAGCAGGAATTTCATCCGGGTTATGCTGTAAGTCGGCATCCAATGTTACAACATAATCGAACTTTTCCAGCACCGCACTTTCGAAGCCGCGTTTAAGAGCAAACCCTTTCCCTTTGTTCTTTGTAATCTCTATCAGATGAACATTTTCGATATCAATTATTTCAGATGCAGATTCATCTGTAGAACCGTCATCGACGGCAAAGATTTTATCAACATACTTTAATGTGTTAATAACAACTTCTTTAATCGTCCTGCGTTCGTTGTAGAACGGAATAACCGCGGCTATATTATTTTTGTCTTTTAATCTGCTCAATCAAATTCTTCCAACCTTTAACCGGCGGCGGTTTGAAAGCCGTCATCAGTTTCTTTTTCAAAGCATCCTTCGATAAGCCGGTTTCGAGTTTGCCGTTCTCAGCAATCGAAATTCCGCCTGTTTCTTCCGAAACGATAACACATATAACATCGGCTTGTTCGCTTATGCCTAAACCGGCTCTGTGGCGCATTCCAAGCGGTTCGCCGTCGACTCTCGTTACTGGAGAAAGCGGCAATGTGCACCGGGCAGCTTCAACAACGTTGTTCTTTACAATTACGGCTCCGTCGTGCAGCGGTGAGCGCGGAAAAAATATTGATGTTAACAGGTCCTTGCTTAAACGTGCATTTAATATTTCACCGGTTTCGGTGTAGCCGCGTATCCCGGTCGAACGGACAATTACAATTAAAGCACCGTGCTGCTGCTGCGAAAGCTCGAATGCAGCATCGGCAATTATCTCGGCTTCCTCAACCGATTCGGGTTTGGTAAAAATCCTGAATACCGGATTCCTTGCCAGTAAAACCAACAAACGCCTTATTTCGGGCTGAAATAAAATAACGAAAGCAATTACCCAAATATCGGTTACCAGTTTTAACAGCCAGCTTACGGCTTTTAAGTTTATTGCCTGTGCAACAAACGATATTAAAAGAATTATTATCAACCCGATAAATATCTGAGCCGCAATTGTTCCGCGCAGTAATGTATAAAGCTTATAAAATATAAATGAAACAATAACTATATCCAGCACATCGCTGAATGTTATTGTAAGGAATCCTATTTTAAAAAGCTCAAACATTAAATGGTTGCACTGTTAATTTTATTGAATAACTCTTTTAACTGCACACCGTACTTTACGTTGTGGGTTCTTATAATTCTTGCACCTTTACTTAAAGCATACGATTCTGCCATCGCCGTAGGCACATCACGCTCTTCGACCCGCAGGTTAAGCGTATTTCCGATAAACGATTTTCTCGACACTCCGATTAGTATAGGATAAGAAAGTGATTTGAAATCGTCAAGTCTCCGCAGAAGATTATAATTATCTTCCAACCTTTTTCCAAATCCTATTCCGGGATCGACAAATATTTTTTGAATGCCGCCTTTAGATGCTTTTCTGCACTGCTTATATAAAAAATCATAAACCTCTTCCACAACATTTTCGTACGTAGGATTTTCCTGCATATCTTTCGGTGTGCCCTTCATATGCATAATAACTGCGGCGGCATCGTGTCCGGCAATGGTTTTTATCATTTCCGGATCGAATGTTAACCCGCTTATATCGTTAATAATTTTAACGCCTTCTTGTAGTACCGCTTTTGCAACTTCACTCTTGGTAGTATCGACCGAAATAACCGCTCCCGGTCTTTCTCTTAAAATTCCTTTAACTACAGGAATAACCCGCCCTATTTCCGTTTGTGCATCAACCGGCTCTGCTCCCGGTCTGCTCGATTCGCCACCTATATCGATTATATCCGCACCTTCATCCAGCATTTTTACCGCACGGTTTATTGCCGTTTGAGTTTCGAAAAACGCTCCCCCGTCAGAAAATGAATCGGGTGTTACGTTAAGAATTCCCATGATATATGCTTTGTTAAACTCAAAGAGCTTATCGTCTATTTTGTAAGAAGTTAGCTCATAATTTTCAAAGAAGTTTATAGTATTAAAAAGCTTTATTTTAATTCTGTTAAGGGATTCATTTTTAATTTTATCGGTAATTCTTTTAAACCTCTTTATTGAACCGATAACGAGAATATTCTTTAATCCGTTATCCCTTTCGATGGAAGAGAACCTGACATTGAAATTTGAAATTTCCCGGAGCAAGCTTTCGGCAGTTTCGGTTTGCAAGTCCCTTATTTCCAAACCATATAACCCGTAAGAATAATTACCCTCGGATATATTATATTTTTTGTAATAATATTTGAATATGTCGGGTGCAGAAAAATTTATAATCTGAATAACCAAGATTTAATCCTTCATACAATTAGTGAAAACATAAAAAAGACGACAGCAAGTCGTCATCAAAGTATCGTTGGTAAAATCTGCATACTTCAACTCTTGTTTTAGCCGATAGCATTTTTAATTTCCATAGCAGCGGCTGATATATTATCGGCATGAAATATGGACGAACCCGCAACGAATACTTCCGCCCCGGCTTCTTTTGCCGACTTAGCCGTTTCGGCATTAACACCGCCATCAATCTCAATTAAAAAATCCGCATTCAACTCTTTACGCAATTCCACCGCTTCCTTTATACGCCTTATTGAATTCGGAATGAATTCCTGTCCGCCGAATCCCGGATTCACAGTCATTATCAGCAGCAAATCAATATATTCGGCAATATCCTTTATCGAGTTAACCGGTGTAGCGGGATTTATCACAACTCCTGCTTTCGCTCCAAGTTCTTTTATTTTGTTAACGGTTCTGTTCAGATGAATAACTTCTTCTGCATGAACCGAAACGTAATCGGCTCCGGCATTTATAAAATCTTTGATGTACAAATCGGGATTTTCAATCATCAGGTGAACATCGACCGGAAGCCTGGTTGATTTACGAACCGCTTTTACCACAACAGGACCGAAAGTTATATTCGGAACGAAATGCCCGTCCATAACATCGCAATGAATCCAGTCGGCTCCGCCTATTTCAGCCATTCTAATCTGCTGGGCAAGATTACTGAAATCAGCCGATAATATTGAAGGTGCTAAAATTCCCATTATTGTTCCTCTGTGTCTTCTTCTATAGTTTGCGGTTCATTAGATTTTGTTACGAAAAGATCAACCGACTCACCCGGGTTTAGCTTGTTGCCGCTGCTCGGGTATTGATCGAGCACGGTATTGGGCAGTAGTGTTGCCGATCGCTGATAATTTATTTTACCTACCGTGAGCGAACTATCCATTAAAATACTTTCTGCCTGAGTTAACGATAATCCGATTAAATCGGGAACGGTAATTGTGCCGCCGCCTCTTCCCGCACTTACGGTAACATCAACCGTCTCGCCTTTTTTAAGCGGTGTTCCTTCGGCGTACTGCTGATCGAAAATCATATCCTCCGGTTTATTCGATGGAACCTGTTCTACCCTGCCCAACTTCAAACCGATTCTTTCGAGAGCAAATTTTGCATCCAGTACCGATTTACCTATTAGCTGTGGAACAAGAACAATCTGCTCGCCTCCGCTTACAAAAAGATAAATGTTCCTGCCTTCTTTTACAATTTCGCCGGGTTTCGGCTTTTGCAGGAAAATATATCCTTTCGGGTACTTTATGCCGTAAGATGTATCGATTATCATCGGTTCGAAACCCATACCGGTAAGTATGTTTATTGCTGCGGTATCGGGCATCCCCACTACATCGGGAACGGTTGTTTGGGGAGAACTGACATACCAGGGCAGTATGATATTGTTAAGAAACAAAACAAACAGAATGAATGCCCCTAAAAGGTATAACAATCTTCTTACAATCACGCTTTGGAATATTCTTTTCATCATAATAATATTTGAATTCAGGATGGATGAAACTCAACCGTTACAGGTTTATGATATAAGTAACCTTAGATGTTTGTTTCATCATTTCAAATATATCAATACAAGCGAAGTTATACAACAAAACTCTTTCAAATTGAATTGCTGTAATGATATATACTTACTACTATAGAAGGATGTTGACATATCTTTTAATTAACGTTAATATTTTAATCAGAAAAATCATCCGCAACTCCTGCCCGATGAAGGTTAGTATTAATAGGTAAACATAAATAGGGAGTGAGTGATGAATAATCAAAGTATGTCGTTACTGGTCTGTTCCTAATCCTCACTATCATAAGTAACAATCGACCTTACATCGTAATCTTTCAGCTTCTCGCGTCCGTTTA
>JAJRSV010000341.1 GCA_024278655.1 Bacteroidota bacterium
GAATCAAAAAATATTTCAGGGGAGCCCAAATCATCCGGTACGGTATTAATTGTTGAAGATGATAAATATACCCGCCTGATAATCGAAAAGCTTCTTAAAAAAAGCAAGTTCAAAGTTGTTACCGCGGTTAACGGAAAGGAAGCTTTAGACGCTATCGAAAAGACACAACCGGAAGTTATTATTGCCGATTGGAATATGCCGGTTCTTAACGGACTGGAACTGTGCAGAATTCTAAAAGGTAACGAAAAGTATAAAATGATTTATTACATACTTTTTACCGCAAAAATATCCGTTGACGACAGGGTTAAAGGACTGGATGCCGGTGCGGATGATTTTTTAATTAAGCCCACCGAGAACGCAGAGCTGTTGGCAAGAGTTAGAACCGGAATAAGAGTTGTAAATCTGCAAAACGAACTTAAACTGATAGAACACGATAAAGCAATTATCGAAATGGCTTGCACGGTCGGTCATAAATTAAGCAACCCGCTTAACAGTTTTTCTTTTTCGCTGCAGAGTCTCGAAGACAAGCTGAACAAATCTGAAATAAAAAAACTGGGTGAGGAACTGAAGCTTATGAAGCTTTCGATTGAAAAAATGAAGAAGTTGATAAACGAGCTGAACAGACTCGAGAAACCCGAAATGATTGATTACAATTCCGATACAAAAATGCTTAAATTAGATTGATTTTTAACCTTCGCTAAATCATTTCTTCTTTTTCCTAAAATTTTCTTTACCGAATTTCGATAATTAACTGAGGCATAATTATGCTCAGAAGTATTAGAAATATTGAACCGGGTTCGGATTTCAGAAAGGCGGGTAAATTCGACAGGTTCGGGAATATGAAGAGTATAGTAAATTCCCGCTTCGGTATTATTTCCGATTCCAAAGAATTTTCTCCGGCATTAGACTATCTTGCCCAAAGCAACTGCAAACTTGCAAACCTTAAAATAAGTAACGACAACATTATTGTAACTCTTAAAATTGATGAGTTCGAAATTTCCACCTCGTTAGATCTTCTGGATATTTTATCGGTTAAAGAATTGAACTATGAAGTTACAAAGACGAACGGTGAGGGGAGCGGAACGAAAGCTTGTGCCGCGGAAATTAAAAGCTATCTGAGCAGCAAAGTAATAGGAAGCCGTACAGTAAAATTTAATTTGGATGCACTTCGCACATTGTTTAATAATTATCTTTCACTTAATACAAATGCAGAACTTACCCGAACCGATACCACCATTATTAAAAACCTGACGGATGACATTAAACCTGAACTGGAGGAATTGTTCGGTCACATAAATAAAATTTTCCTGACTTTTACCGGCAAACTAATTTCGAAGCCGGTGATTGATTCAATCGCTAATGCTGGTTATATTAACAAGTCGATTGAACTGATAAGTATAAAAACTGTAAAAGTTTAGGAAAATTTTTTTATAAAGTTTAAATGATTAAAAACTCACCGTCATCGGTATTTCTGTTAGTGGATAAGAACGGTGGTATATTATATTCTTCTGCTGAGCTTTCCTCTTTAAGTAACCGGAAAAACGTTAACGAACTCGCCCGGTTAAACTTCAAACCGAACCTTAATAATCTCCTTAAAACTTTTTTAGCCGTATCGGAAAACAGTGAAGCTGTTTCTTACTCCTCACTTAATTTAGATAGCAACAAAAAGTATAAAGCTGTTTTTAAAAACATTACCGGCGATGCAAACTTTTCGTTAATAGAGCTGATGTGTGAAACGAATTCCGTTCTGCCGTTCGAATACGAACTACTTAAAAGCACACCGCTTAATGATGAAATGTTTCTAATAATAACAGACGACGCAGGCACGATTAAACTCTCTTCATCGGCTGCGGATGAATTTTTAACGGACGGAAAAGGCACACTTTCCGGCAAAAAATTATATGGCATACTATCGAAATTTATCAAGTCGGCTGACGGAAAAAAAATCAAGTCGGCTCTCTACGATAAAAAACCTTTCGAATTTCTTATCGCTTCCGGTGATAACGGAAACCATATAAAGTTAAAGCTTATTCCGGTTATCGATAAAACACACAACGCCGATTTATTCCTGATGCTCGGTATAAACGTTACCGATATAATGCAGGAAAAATTAGCGTTCGAAAGAATGGAAAAGCTTACCAAGGCAATTATGGATAATATTCCCGGTATGGTAGCTATTTTAAAGGACAAAGACGATGCGGTTGTTTTAGGTGATGCCAACAGTAGTTTTATTAAAACATTCGGGTTGAATAAACGGCTGGTTATAAACCGGGATATCAATACACTTTTTGATTCCGGATTTCTGCAAATTCTTCAGCAGTCGCTGAAAAACGTACGCCCAAAAGGGACAGCTTACTTCGAAGTATCTTTGAATGATAAATCTGGTGTTAAACATTACGGTGGTAAAACAGTAATTCTTAAAAACTTAATTAATACGGGTAACTTCTACATTCTTACCTTACGGGATGTTACTGATATTTTAAAGTACGAAAAACAACTCAGGGAAAGTTATTCCAGGCAGTCGTACCTTAGCAAGCTTAAAACTTCCTTCCTTATAAATATGGCAAGCGAAATCCGAACACCGTACAACTCGGTGATGGCGTATTCCAATTTAATTGAAGAGTACCTTGAAGAAGGCGATTACGATTCGATTAAGGAGTTGTTAGACTCGACAAAGTCTGTATTAAAAAGAGTTTTAACATTATTTAATAACGTAACCGAAGTGGCTAATATAGAATCGGGAGAAGTAGAAATTAAAAAGGACATATTAAACGGAAACGAAGTAGTCCGGCTTGTTTATCAGAAGATGGCTGAAGAAGTTGAGCAGAAAAATCTTGATTTCGAGTTAAAGTTATCCGATGAAGACCTGATAATTGAAGCAGACTGGGTAAAGCTGGAAAAGGTGATTTTGATACTGTTGGATAATGCTATCAAGTATTCATCGAAAGGCAGGATAATACTTAAAACGAAAAAGAAAAACGGCAGGGCTGAAATAATTATATTCGATACCGGCAAGGGAATTTCGTCGGAGCAGATAAATAATATACTCGAACCGTTTAATGTTCAGGAAGATGATGTGGGCTTAACCGAAGGAGCAGGTCTCGGTTTAACTATTGCTTATAAACTTACTAAGCTGATGGGCGGCGAGTTTTATATACACAGCAGACAGGGCAGGTGGACAAAGATTACTCTCGCTTTTCCGGTTTTAAATAAACAGGTTTGAACCCGTCCATTACCCTTGGGCTTTACAACTCTCATGCATCAAAAATAAAACAATTCCCAATTTGAAATATCATTTTGATATTTTTTTGAACCGAATCCTCTAAAAACACAACAAATTCAACTGGTATAATAGTTGAAAAATAAGGGCATATTCACTTAGAGGGCAAATTAGATGAATGCATTAAACCTGGACTATTTCCTTCCTCCCATAGAGGATAAAGAGCTTAACCAATACCGGATACTGGCACAGCTTAAAGAGTATTCGCAGCAATTTCACAAAAACAAACTTTATCCCTCACTATCTCATCTTCATCAAATAGATAACCTGCTTAACTCGCTGTATGTAAAGTATCAACAGTTTAATGCTGCTTTGTTCGAGGGTTTTACAGCAGCCGATGTAAACTCGAATGAGCCGGCATTTGATGACGAAAGCGAGAAAAATGAGAATACCGATGCGTATGAAATGATAAAATGGGCGCAGCCGCTTGTGCGGGAAGTGATGGATGAAGGATTGGCAATTTATGAATTTACTTACGATAATATTTATATAGAACCGATTGAACCTGTTCCTTCGTTTAACGAAGAAGGATATTTTATCGTTCCGAATTACAAAGAATCAGAGCTGCTCCTGGTTGAATATATAAGCTCTATTTTTACATCAAATAAGAAACCTGTGCGTTCGTTAAAGACTAAGTTAGTACACAAAACTTCTTTACAGAATAAATATGTGTCAGTCAGCAAATTGGGATTGAGCATGGTTGAACTGTACGGCGATATGATAAATCCCGCCGTATATGTTTGCAGAACCGAATTGGATTTTCC
>JAJRSV010000342.1 GCA_024278655.1 Bacteroidota bacterium
CCGGGTTTCCGGGAGAAATAATTTTACCTGGCTGCAGTCCTGTCCGGTAACTGCTTCCCCCAACTCTTACCTGCGGATCGCCGGGAATTTTCAAACCCCAAAGAAATCCTGTAAGGTGCATTGAATGTTTACCGCTGCCCTTGGGATAAACAAGAGCGGAAAACTGATTTTGATTTGCGTCCACGTATCCATCCGTAAAACCGTTGTTTTCCATTTGGGTTGATATATAGTTTCCGTTAAGGAAAGTGTGGGACGGTTCGCCGAGAGTTCCGCCGGGTGCCGACTGTGCAATTGCAGATGAACTGACAAACAGCAACAATGCGGTTAAAAGAAATGAGAGTTTATTCATAGATACCCCGCTATAGTGAATAAGAATGAATTAATAATAACAAGGAAAGAAGATGCGCCCCCCTTCCCCGCAATCAAAAGTGTTAATGAACTTAATAGTCGATTATAAAATAATAAATGTTTAATACTTTGCAAAGATATTTATTCAACCTGCAAAATCGGTTTCCGGCAATCAACATTATCTGTTAAATCACTTAATCATTCATTAAATTATCATTAATAATTCTGATAATAAATATCCGTAAGCGATGATTATCTGGCTTAACAACAATTTCGTTTCTTTGGAAGAAGCAAAAGTTTCTCCGTTCGACAGAGGATTTTTGTTTGCAGACGGTGTTTACGAAGCTATGCGCACTTACAACCGTAAACTCTTCCGGGTTGAAGATCATCTGCAAAGATTAAACAGGAGTTTGAATTTAATAGAAATAAACTTTACCGGAACCGACGGGTTAGAAAAAATAATATATGAGCTTATAGAAAAGAATAACGTTAAAGGTGAAGCATTTGTTTATTTGCAGATAACCAGAGGTGTTTCTATTCCGCGCACTCATCATTTTTCACAGTCGCAAAATCCCACAGTCTTTATAACGGTTAATGAGCTTGAGGATGAACCGGAGAAGAGAGCAAACGGTGTAAAAGTAATAACAGACGAAGACCTGCGCTGGTTAAGATGCAACATAAAATCGCTTGCGCTCCTGCCTGCCGTTCTATCCAAGCAAAAAGCGGTTAACGCCGGAGTTGAAGAAGCGATTTTAGTAAGAAACGGATTTATAACCGAAGGCACTCATACAAACTTTTTTGCCGTTAAAAATAATATTGTTTACACTGTACCCGAATCTAATTATATTCTTTCGGGTATAACCAGGAAAGTTGTTTTGCAGCTTTGTAATGAGCTTGATATTAAAGTGAAAGAGGAATTTATTAAGGCAGAAGAAATAACTTCATTCGATGAATGTTTTATAACCAGCACTATCGAAGAGGTTACGCCTGTTATTGAAATTGATGAGCAAATAATCGGAAACGGGAAGCCCGGAGAAATTACAAAACGATTGCAAGCTGCTTTTGATAAATTAAAAACCATATTGTAGTCTCAAGCTTTAGCTTGAGCGGATGTAAAAATATGAACAACGCCAAAGAACATACCGCAAAAGTATTCATTCTTACCGGGGAATGGATGGACAGCCGCGGAAGCAATCTGCTCCGTTTCGTAGGTACATCGGATGAGCTTGGTCCCGTTGAAGTGAAGATAACAAACAACAAACCGGTCTGTTTTGTTAAGCGCGAATCGGTGATAACCAACATCAACATTCCATATACGCGGAAGGAAGTTAAACTAAAAACTTTTGACGGCAAGGATGTAGATGCACTCTACTTTAACACATACGGCGATTTAAGAAGAATGGCTGATGAGTTAAATCAGATGGGAATAAGAACGTATGAATCGGATGTGGACCCGGCAAGACGGTTTTTAATGGAACGCTTTATCAATGCACAAATAAAAGTAACAGGCAGTGCAGTTAAGAATGGCAGTATCACCACTTACGTTAATCCAAAAATTGAACCGTGCGAAGTTACACCCGGTTTTGTTGTTGCATCGATAGATATTGAAACCGGCATTAACAACACAAAGCTTTATTCAATAGCCGTTCATGTTACGGGAAAGAAAGGTGAAATAAAAAAAGTTTTTATTGTCGGTGAAGAAGAGAAAAAGCTTCCCGGTTATGTTACCGGCTTTCCCGATGAAAAAGAAATGCTTATTGCTTTCCTTAAATGGTTCAACGAAATTGATCCCGATATAATTATCGGCTGGCACGTTATCGGTTTCGATTTGATGTTTCTGGAAAACAAGTGTAATGAGTATCATCTCCCGTTTGAAATTGCACGGGCGGGCGGAAGAGTTTCACTTCGAACGAGAAAACCGAGAGGTTACTTTGCTTCTATAACCGGAAGAGTTGTTATTGACGGACCGCCTGCTCTTCGTTCATCTTTCTTTACATTCGAAGATTACCGTCTCGAAACCGTAGCACAGGAGTTTTTAGCAGAGGGGAAAACTATCACTGCCGATAAAAACAAAGTTGAAGAGATTGAAAGGTTATTCAAAGAAGATAAAGCATCGCTCGCAGAATATAATCTGAAAGATACAATGCTTGTAACCGACATATTTAAAAAGTCGGGATTGATTGAACTTTCCGTTCGCCGCGCACAGCTTTCCGGTTTGCTGATTGATGAGCTTGGAATGATGACTTTGGCATTCGACCATTTTTATCTGCCACGTCTTCACCGCGCGGGTTACGTTGCCCCGAACGTAAAGGATATAGAAACGAAAGATCATGCTGCGGGCGGTTAC
>JAJRSV010000343.1 GCA_024278655.1 Bacteroidota bacterium
ATAATTGCATTTTTTATATAGGATGAAAATCAATTAATTTTAAACTCGTGAACCTCTTTAAGAGGTTTAGTTTCAACGTTATCATCATAAATGTATTTTATGATAATGCTTATTCTCCGGTTTACAGAGCTAAACGGATCGTTCTTGTCTTTAAGGAATCTGTCTGCATAACCGCGCACTTCGATAAAGCGACCTTCCGGCAAACCGCCTTTCATTAATGCGCGCCTTGCCGAGTTGGCTCTTTCGGTGCTCAATTCAAAATTCGAATAACCGAATCCGTTACCTGAATACGGTCTGGAATCGGTATGCCCTTCAACAATAATATCGTTCGGAAGTTTTGCAAGCTTACTGCCAATCTTTTCGAGCAGCCGCTCGGCTTTTTTGTTCAACTCCGAAGTGCCAATGGTAAAGAAAAGGTCTTTATCCGAATCAATCAACTCAATTCTCAAACCTTCTTTAACGAGTTTCACTTCAACCTGGTCTAACAACTCATCAAATTCCGGGTCTTCTTTTAAATCCTGAATTAACTGTGTGCCTAACTTTTTGAATTTCTTTTCTTCTTCTTTCTTATTTTTCACATCGGGATTACTATACTTACCTTCCAAAAATTGTCTCCCTTTTTCCGAAAACCCAATCGGGTCCTGGAAATAACTTGCGACGGCTTCTTTAACTTCGGCATCCTGTCCCATTATCCAAAGAACGATAAACAAAGCCATCATAGCTGTAACGAAATCGGCATAGGCAACTTTCCATGCACCGCCGTGTCCGCCGTGTGACTTTTTTACCTTCTTAATTATTATCGGTCTTTGTTCCTGTTCTTCTTCAGCCATCGTTACTCGGTTTTACCTCTCATATAATTTTCGAGCTCGGTAAACGTTGGTCGTTCATCCGAAAAAATAGTCCTTCGTGCAATTTCCACTGCAATAATAGGCGGGTTGCCTTTTGCAAACGCAACTATACAAGCTTTAATTGTTTCAAGGTACCTTATTTCGTTTTCCAAACCGTGTTCAATATTAGTTGCAAGCGGGTTGATGAAACCATAAGAAAGCAGCACACCTAAAAATGTTCCGACAAGAGCGGCTGCCACATGATGTCCCACAGCTTCCGCACCTTCGTTAATCGAAGCCATTGTAACGATGATACCCAGCACTGCCGCTACAATACCCAAGCCCGGCATTGCATCGCCTACTTTGCTTAAGGTAGATGCAACCGGCTTCGATTCAATTTCGAATGTTTCAATTTCAGTATCGATAAGATTTTCCAATTCGTGCGGCGGAACACCGCCCGAAAGCATTACTTTCATTGTATCGGCAAAAAGACTTTTGGCTTTCTCATTCCTGATGAATTTTTCATTAATGTTTAGTATATCGCTTTCGTCCGGATTCTCAACATGCTTTTCGATTGCAAGCAATCCGTCGCGCTGTGCAACCAGAAACAAATCGTTAAACGATTTAAGCAGTTCGAGATAATCCTGTTTCGTATAATGGTCGGGTTTAATTGCTTTGGGTATGGCACCGAATAATTTTTTAAGCAGGGCGGGCGGAGCCGCAATTAATACGCTGCCAACCGCTGCGCCTACTATTATTATAAACTCAGACCATTGAAGAAGCAGAAATACATCGCCGCCTGCAAGTGTAAAGCCCACCAATATTGCAAGGACAACTACTATAAAACCGATTATTACAAACATAGTTTTTTACCACACTGCTATTGAATTTTCCAAATCTTTAATTATTGATGCAACCTGGTTGAATTTAATTTTAACAATCTGCCAATCGATTTCAGATGTGTTTAATATTTTTTCAATTTCGGAATTAATTTTTTGCAACTGCGGATAACTTATCGTACTACCTACCGACTTGGCATTATGCGCAAACTGTTTAAGCGGCTGCGGATTTCTTTCGTTCAATGCTCTTTCAAGTTTTTGTTTTTCATTCCTGAAATTTTCGACGAACAACTTTTTTAATTGAGATATAAGCCCTTCGTCAATTTCCGCTGCAAAAACCCCGGAGGAATTTGCATTCAACGGAAGTTTTTTACCGAGCAACTGCTCGACTGCTTCTGTTAGTTGCTCCCGCTTAATCGGCTTTGCCAGCACACGGTCGGCACCGGCTTCAATTGCGGTAAGAACATTAACTTTATCGGTATTGCCGCTTATTACAATTACCGGAATTTCGCTCAATTCTTCCATCAGTTTTATTACCTGCAGCATTTTAATACCGTCAAAGTTGGGCATCAGCAAATCGAGCAGTATGATGTTCGGTTTTACTTCTATTGCTTTCTTTATTCCTTCCAATCCGTTGCGGCTTGTTGCAACCTGAACATTGTATGGAGAAAAGTATTCTTTCAGAATATTAAGAATGATATCGGAATCATCGACTATAAGTATTTTCATTCTATCGTTGTTCACTTTATTTCTTTCAGCTTATTCAGTTTTAATTTCGAAATATCAATAACCGGCTGACTACTTTTTTCTATTGCTTCGGCTGTTTCCTTTTTAATCGTATCGAACAATTCGCCGCGCAGAATTTTAACGTTGTCCGGTGCATCAATTCCAATTTTCACCTGTCCGTCTTTAGTTGAAAGAATTTTTATTCTTATCTCGGAGTTAAGAACAATTTCTTCATCTAATTTTCTTGTTAATATCAGCATATTTAATCCGGTTACTTTTCGGTAAAGAGTTTGTAATCAACCGGATACTTATCATCATCCAGTATAGTTTGAAAACCTTCTTTCCTGTTCTGATCGATATAAACCGGCGCTTTAAGGTTTACGGTAATTTTCAAGGGGTCTTTGTCCAACTTTACAATTCCGAATGCTTCCTTATCCGGCTTTTCGGGATATCCGGAATCGATTACACGCGTACCGATCAGCGGAAAAACTATTTCGGAATTACTGACCGATGTGAGCCAGTAAAAAATGTCGTCTTCGGTATTGATTAATAAAAATTCTTTTAAATCTTCGAACCCGAGAATACCATCGGGAAAACTGATGATATGCTCTTTTTCAAATTCTATTTCTCCGAATTGTAATGTTTTCAGTTTCATTTTTGTTTTTCGTTTATTACTACTATATCCACTCTTCTGTTTTGCTGCCTTCCTTCGGGAGTATCGTTTTCTGCAATCGGTTTGTACTCCGAATATCCGACTATCGATACCCTGTCGGGCGAAAGTTTTTCCTGCGATATTAAATAGTACGCCGTGTTAAGCGCTCTTGCAACCGATAAATGCCAGTTTGAAGGAAACCTTTTTGAGTTAATCGGAACATTATCGGTATGCCCTTCCACACGAATATCGTTGGGAATTTTTTTCAGGATACCCGCCAACCGGTGCAATACTTCCAAAGAACCTTTCGATAACTCTGCATTACCCGAAGCAAATAAAAGCTTATCGAGTATGTGAATAATTATTCCCCTTTTATCTTCATCAATACGAATAGAGTTATCGTAATTATATTCGGCAACCAAATCGAGCAAATCATTTTTCAACTTTTGATTCGGTGTTAATCCTTCAGTAACATTCATTTCGTTCAAACCGATTACATCGCCTTTATCACCAAACACATCGCCGAAAGCCGCCGTAAATTTTTTATACTTAGCGATGTCTATGTTCGATATCGCATACAAAATTATAAACAGTCCCAACAGTAATGTTATCAAATCGGCATAAGTAAGAAGATACCTGTCTTTGGTTTCATCTTCTTTGAACTCATCTTCGTCTAACTTAAAGCGACTATTACGTCGCCTTGACTGCCTTGCGGAAGCATACTGTTCAGCCGTGCTCTTACTACCGAAGGAATTTCGCCGTTCTGCAACGCCAGTATTCCTTCCAGCGATATTTCCATCATATTTTTTTCTTCTAAGTGACATTTCCTTAATCTGTCTGCAATTGGAAACCAAAATAAATTAGCGCTAAAAACACCCCACATAGTTGCAATAAAAGCCGAAGAAATATTACGTATCAGTAAGTCCGGCTCGCTGCCTGCATTTGCCAATGTTACAATCAGAGCCATCACGGTACCTAAAATTCCCATAGTCGGGGCATAGCCGCCCATCTTTGTAAATACAGAGATGTTTGTATCGTGCCTTGTCTTCATTGCTTTCATTTCAAGCATTGCAAGGTTCTCAATCGATTCGGCATCCGCTCCGTCAATTGCATAACTGAGCAGTCTTTTCGGAAAATCATACTCCATTTTTTTCAAATCTTTATCGAGCGAAAGCAGCCCTTCCCTTCTCGACTTGATAGACATCCTTACGAAATCATTAATCAGTTTTGTCAGGTTGTACTTTCGCGGAAAATAAGCAATGCGTATCAGCTTCCATATTTCCATAAACTTTTC
>JAJRSV010000344.1 GCA_024278655.1 Bacteroidota bacterium
CAAGCAAGCACTGTTACAGGCAGAAGAATTAAAAAACAATCGTTCGAATAAAAGTACCACTAATGAATGGACATTTGCCGGACCGACAAACATAGGCGGAAGAATAACCGATATTGAAATGAATCCGCTTAACATACAGACTCTGTACGCAGGCGCTGCTACAGGCGGTGTATTTAAATCAGTTGATGGAGGAGCGAGCTGGTTTCCGGTATTCGATCAATCACCAAGCTTATCAATCGGCGATATAGGATTAGCCGCAAGTGATACAAATGTTATTTATGTTGGAACAGGCGAAGCAAACTGCGGCGGAGGTTCTTTAGCTTACGAAGGTTTGGGAGTTTTTAAATCTACCGACGGCGGTAATAGCTGGATACATCTGGGATTGGAAGAAACCCGCAACATCGGCAGGGTTGTAGTCGATCCGGTTAATCCGCAAAGAGTTTTTGTAGCAGCAATGGGAAAATTGTTTGCCGGAAACCCCGAACGGGGACTCTATCGTTCAACTGACGGCGGAGCTAACTGGGATAAAGTTCTATTCGTATCGGATACTACCGGCTGCATCGATGTTGTACTAAACCCGGACTCACCCGATATAATTTTTGCGGCAATGTGGGAAAGAATAAGAAGACCATGGGGACGCTCGTACGGCGGAATAACAAGCGGACTGTACCGTTCGACAGACGGAGGCGATACGTGGAATAAATTAACAAACGGGCTTCCGGTAAACACTGGTAATATAGGAAGAATCGGATTATCAATCAGTAATTCAAACCCGCAAATTGTTTATGCTATTTATGCTGATAACATAGGATACTTTAAAGGCGTTTATAAAACGACCGACGGCGGTAACTCCTGGACAAGAACCAACGACGGAGCTTTATCCGGTTTATTCAGTTCTTACGGTTGGTGGTTCGGTAACATACGTGTCGATCCGAACAATCCCGATATTGTTTTTGCAATGGGACTGGATGTTTATAAATCAACCAACGGAGGAGGAAGCTGGTTCTATTCTTCCGGTTCGATGCACGTCGATCAGCACGCATTAACTTTTCACCCGTTAAATTCAGACTTTATTGCTGCAGGAAACGACGGCGGAATTTATCTTTCACAAAACGGCGGCGGTAGTTGGCAAAAAGTAAATGATTTACCGATCACTCAGTTTTACACTTGTGAAATCGATAACCAAATGCCGCTGCGTCTTTACGGCGGCACACAGGATAACGGAACAAACAGAACTTTAACAGGCAGCACAGATGATTGGCAATCGATTTTAGGTGGTGACGGGTTCTATGTTTTAGTAGACCCAAACGATAACAACTATGTTTACGCCGAATATCAATGGGGTAACCTTTTCAGATCAACAAACGGAGGTAATACATTTACATCCGCTACATCAGGAATTTCGAACAGTGACAGAAACAACTGGAACACTCCGGTCGTGTTCGATCCATCGAATACGGAAACTTTGTATTACGGAACCAACCGTTTGTATCGTTCTGTTAATCGTGCTCAATCGTGGAGTGTAATCAGTCCCGACTTAACAAACGGACCGGGGATTAATATTCCGTTCGGCACAATCACCACAATTGCGGTTGCAGCTACCGACAGTAATTATATTTACGTTGGCACCGATGACGGAAACGTTTGGGTAACTACCGACGGCGGAGTTAACTGGATTTCAATTTCTTCTGAGTTACCGCAAAGATGGGTTACAAGAGTAGCGGTTGATCCGTATAACGAACAAACAGCTTATGTTACATTTTCCGGTTACAGATGGGATGAATACCTATCCCACATCTACAGAACAACCGATGCCGGAACAAACTGGACGGACATTTCCGGCAATCTGCCCGAAGCACCGGTGAACGATATTATAGTCGACCCCCTAAACGATTCAACTTTATATGCAGCAACCGATGTGGGTGTTTTCTTCACAAAAAATTTGGGAACGGTCTGGGATTTCCTCGGCAATCCGCTGCCGGCAACACCAATAATGGATTTAACATTGCACAATGGTTTACGTACTATAGTAGCTTCTACTTACGGCAGGTCTATGTATAAAATCAGGTTGGATTCGCTTGCAACATTTGTATCAAATAATAAAAAACAATTGCCGGAAGAATTCAAGCTCTATCAAAACTATCCGAACCCGTTCAACCCGGTTACCAGGATACAGTACGTAATAAGCAGCGAGCAATTTGTTAGTTTAAAAGTTTATGATGTGTTAGGAAATGAAGTAGCTACACTCGTTAACGAACAGTTACCTGCCGGTGAGTATGAAGTTGAATTCGACGGCACTAACTTATCGAGCGGTGTTTACTTTTACCGGATGCATGCGGGCAGATTTGTTACAACAAAAAAATTATTGCTCCTAAAATAAGGAAAATCTTCCGGTTAGTTAAGAGAAAAAAGGTTACATTTTGTCATACGTAGACAAGGAAGTAACAGGAAAGAGAAAAAACTAACCGGAGGAAAAAATGTATAGAACAAACAAGAGTTTGTACGATCGTTCTTTGGAAAAAACACCGGAGCAGTTATTCATAAACTCACTGAGGAAAGAGTATGAATTAAGCCCGGCAGAGAGCCAGGGGATATTAGAGTTAGCGAAGAGCTGCTTATTTGGAGAGGTCCCGGAAGTATTGGGAAAGCAGAAGTTGCTGTGTGCATCAAAAAAGGCAAAACACGGAAGAGCATTGAAAGAGCAGGAGATGTTAGAGGTAGAACTAACAGTTGATGCAGGCATAGAGGATCTGGACGTATTAAGACTACAAGGATCAAAAGCATTACGGCAGTTGAAGATACTAAGGATAACAGAAGAAGCATATCATCAAGGAGGATTACTGACCCAGGAAGATATCGGAAGGCTTCTACAGGTAAGCTCAAGAACAGTAAGGGAAGATATCCGGGAGTTGCAGAAAGATGGAAATCTGGTTCGCACAAGGGGGAACGAGCAGGACATAGGCAGAGGGATATCACACAAGAGCCGGATAGTGGAATTATATCTAAAAGGATATACGTATGATGAAATAATCAGAAAGAGCAGGCACAGTGCACATTCGATAAAAAGATACGTAAGCAGTTTTGGAAGATTGTTGTTAATCATCAGTCACGGGGTAGAAGATATAAGTGAAATAAGCCGTCTATTGCACCAGAGCGAAAGACTGACAAAAGAATATCTGGGGTTATATGAGAAACATAAAAAAGGAGAACACTGGCCAAAGGTATATGTAGAGTTACTACAACAGTTGAAAGCATTATACCCATCGAAAAAAAAGAGGGGGATATGATGCAAAAAGCGACGAAAAACCGTTATGAGTCGATACCTAAGAGAAGCTTCTTTAATGCAATAGTAAAACTGCTGGAGGAAGAATATAAGATAGTAGGAAGCCGTAAAGTAATAATGATGATAGCCGAAGACATAGAGCAGTTGCATAAGGAATTTTATCCTGAGATACAGAAGCGTGGCTTTGGACAAATAGTATGGCAAACAACTGCGGCGACAGAGAAGAAGCCGGGCTATGGAAAGAAAGCAGAGGATTATAAAGTAAAGACAGTAGTATTGCCATTAGTAACAAAAGAAGATGTAGAAAACCGGATAAAGAGTTTTTATGGAAAAGACAATTACCAGAAACAACAAGAGCGGGATATAGAAGTGATGGCAAGACTGATAAAGAGTGCATATGAGCAAGGAGGGATATTAAGCGGAGCAGAGTTAAGCGTAATGATGAACAGATCGCTAACAACGATAGGTAGATATATGAGAATATATCACGAAACGCACAAAGATATACTACCCACGAAAGGAATAATATTAGATCAAGGCAGTAAGCCGACACATAAAGCAAGTATAATAGATTTATATGAACAGGGATATCCGGAGATAGATATAGCCAGACTGACGAATCACTCAATAGAAGCAGTAGGAAGATACATCAAAAGTTATAAGAATATAAAACTGTTAATGGAGAAGGGATTTAATCTGATGGAAATGGTAAGAGTATCAGGAATGGGAAGAAGCACAATAATCCAGTATAGAGAAATAATAGAATTATATCATCCTGAGTTAAGAGATGGAAGTAAAAAATAAGGTATATGAAGGTAACTACGTTCGGGCTACGCCCTCACTTCATTACCTTCATAAAATAGATAAAGAGATTGAAACAAATAATGAAAAAGGTTATTTTAGCAATGTCTGCCAAAATAACCTACCGGAAGATTTTCCTAATAGTAAATAGAAATGGAATTTCATCCCATTGTTTTTCAAATTGATTTTAATTTCATCAATGATTAGTTTGAATCTGTATAAATAGTAACTATTTCCGTTTTCATCCGGCACATATCGTAAAGAAGAAATTTTTTATAACCATGAATTAATATTTTATGAATAAAGACAGATTACTTAAACTCGCCTCCGACCCTAAATTCATTTCGGGTATTTACAACTACTGCGACCGCTGGTGCGAACGATGCCGTTTTACCGACAGGTGTTTGAATTATGCTATCGGGCAGGAAGAAGGTCATCACGATATTGAAAACTTAAGTCCGGAAGCTTTTGCCGAAACCATCAGCGGTATTTTTAATGCCACAAGCGAGATGCTTTCGGAAATGGCTGAAGAACAAGGAATTGACCTCGAAGCAGGCGACACGGAAGAAATTCAGCAGAGGTTGAGAAAACGAAGAGAAGATGCAAACAATCATCCCTGCGCAAAAGCGGCAATGCAATACACTAAAGCCGTTAAAGAATGGTTCGATAATTCCGAACATTCCTTTAAAGAAAAAGAAGACGAACTGAACAGCGAATTACAACTGGAAATACCGGACACGAATCCTTACGAAGAATCGGAAGAGATATTGGATGCCGTCGAAATTATCAGATGGCATCAGCATCAGATTTATGTAAAAATAATGCGGGCACTTCAGGGAAAATGGGAAGACGAAATTGAAGAGTTAAAGGATATGCCCAAAGATTCGGACGGTTCGGCAAAAGTAGCATTAATCGCAATCGATAACTCTATTGCAGCATGGGAAAAGCTGCGAACCGAACTGACCGACGAAGAAGACAGCATACTCGATATAATCATTCATCTCGATAAACTGCGAAAAGATCTGGAAGCCGAATTCCCCGATGCAAGAAGTTTCATCCGTCCGGGATTTGATGAACCGGAAAAGTACGGATAAGTGTTAGTATTTATCTGTTTAACATCATAATTATTTTAGTAAGATGTCGCTCATTATCAGTATTCACGAATACGAACTGAAACCCGGTGTTGATGAAGAAGAATTTGAAAAAGCATTTCATTCCGCAAAAGAAAAGGGACTATTTAACTTACCCGGCTTAAAAGAATACCATCTTATTAAAGGAATAAGAGGGGACAGAAAAAACAAGTATGCCGCAATATGGATTTACGAAAGCGAAGATGCCTGGGAAAAATTGTGGGGTCCGGTTGGTGAACCTAAAAGCAAAGATGAGTATCCGGATGAATGGAAGAGATGGGAAGATGAAATTTTATCTGAATTTTTAATTACCGAACCGGATAAAATAACATTCACATCTTATAAAGACGTCGGCAATTATTTTTTAACCGGATAATTTTCATTTTCGCATTTCATTTGAAAAATTTTGTATTTCAAAAGTTTCTATTTATAAAGTTGTAAATTTGTTCTTAAAAATTTTCTTTCTTTCACAGGTATATTAAATATGGAAGATATTGCAATCGCCTGCATGTCAGGCAGTCTTAAAGGCGTATTCGTTCACGGAGTTTTATACGGTCTGGAAGAAGAAGGGTTCAGAGCCGATGCGTATGCAAGCTGTTCTTCTTCTACGGTTCCAACAACTTACGCAGCAATGGGCGAAATAAGAACTCAGGGGCTCGGTAACTGGGATGAAAACGAAGAGATATTAAGCAAGCCCGGCAACAGTATGAGTAACGTGGTGCTTCAGGGAATTGAAAAATATTCCGGCAGAGTAATTGAGAAATTAAAGAGCAAAGACATGGCTCGCTTAATGATTGTATGCAGCTATG
>JAJRSV010000345.1 GCA_024278655.1 Bacteroidota bacterium
AAACCGATATCGTACAAATCGGTAAAGATTTAAACGTAAGTACGGTTTTGGAAGGAAGTGTAAGAAGGGCAAACGATAAAACACGAATTAACGTTCAGTTGGTGGATGTACAAACGCAGGAACCGATTTGGACTCAGGAATACGACCGCGAGTTAAAAGATATATTCGAAATTCAAAGCGACATTGCTTTAAGCATTGCGAAGGAACTAAAAGTAAAACTCATCTCTTCCGAAAGAAAACAAATTCAAAAAACGGGAACTTCGAACTTTGATGCTTACAAACTTTACCTGCTCGGTAAGCAGCAGATTAACTTACGTACTGCAAGCTCAATCTTCAAAGCAATTGAGTATTTTCGCAAAGCCATTGAGTTGGACCCCAATTATGCTTTCCCTTACGTTGGAATATCCGACTGTTATACTTTAATCGGCGGGGCGGGATTCGGAAACTTTTCACGCCGGGAAGCTATCCGTTTCGCTAAAGACGCCGTCAACAAAGCACTTCAATTAGATGATACATTTGCAGAAGCTTACAACTCGCTTGCTTATCTTCAATTCAGATTGGAATGGGATTGGGAAAACGCCGAGAAGAATTTTAAGAAGGCAATAGAACTGAAACCCGGTTATGCCGGTGCTTACGAACATTACGCTTTGTTCCTTGCTTTGTTAGGAAGATATGATGAAGCTCTGCAGCTTATGCTTCGTGCTTATGAGCTCGATCCCCTTTCCGCATCGATAAGTACGGGTGTCGGAAGGATATATCATTTTTCCGAAAAATACGATAAAGCAATTGCACAGTATAAAAAAACCTTGTCGGCTAATCCGAATTATGTTGAAGCTGTTTTTGCATTGGGATTAAGTTATGCAGAAATGCAGATGTTCAACAATGCAATTGATGAACTAAAGAAAGCAGTTGAACTTTCGAACGGCAGGTTGATTATTATGGCAGCATTAGGCAATACTTATGCAGATGCCGGAAGAAATGATGAAGCAATGAATATTTACAATAAGCTTATAGAAATTTCCAAAGAGAAAAAAGTCTCTCCGCTCTACTTTGCAGTTATCGATGGTGCACTCGGCAACCGGGAAAAAGCAATTGACTCGTTATACAAAGCATACGATGAACATTTCGGAATATTGGTTTATATAAAAGTCAGTCCACTTTACGATAATCTTCGATCGGAACAGAGGTTTGTTAAATTGATGCGGATGATAGGACTTGAAAAGTGAATCTGCGTATTTTATTTGATGATAATAAGTAAAAGACCACAGGAAAGTTAGCAATGATAATAACCATTTTGTACTAACATCCTGATAATTCAGAAAATTTTATTCACAAGGACGAATGTTAATGCTGTAACCGGTACAGGATTAAGCAGATAAACGATTTGTTTTTTAGTTATTAATTGTTAATTTTATGAAATAATTTCCATCTGAAAATTGATCGCCTTTCATCTTAATACACCAGGTGCTAAATCTAAACCCATTTGGATAAACTTTTAATTGATTTTTGAGGTAACAGGACTAATGTACCTCAAGACTATGTATTTAATGATTAAACCGGAAAGGAGTAAACATTATAATTAAAAAGGGGGTTAATTAAATTATTTTTTAATCTTTATTAAGGATTATTATGAAAACTTCAATTTTTTACCGTGTTTTATTTACAACATTATTAGTGTTCTGTATCCAGGGGCTTGTATTGGCTCAAGGTTCTAAATTTGTACATACTGCAACAGTTGCCAATAGTAGTGGTACTTATACAGTAATAGACAACCCTGCGTTAAACGGAAATCCCAACGCAGTATTTTTTGTCACACAAAACTGGAATCCTTCCGGTGGCAGTGGCGTATATAACAACTCTGCAATTGGTGTATGGTATACCGGTTCGAATTGGGCAATCTTCGATCAGGATTTATCACCTATACCTGAAGGTGCAGACTTTAATGTTTTTATTCCTTTTGCCGGAAGTGGTAGTTTCGTACATACCGCAGATGTTTCGAATATTAATTTAAATTGGACTGTAATAGACAACCCTGCATTAAATGGAGATCCCAATGCGGTATTTATTGTCACACAAAATTGGAATCCTTCCGGTGGCAGTGGCGTATATAACAACTCCTCAATTGGTGTATGGTATACCGGTTCAAATTGGGCAATCTTCAATCAGGATTTATCACCTATGCCTGAAGGTGCAGACTTTAATATTTTAATTCCTTCCGGTAGTGATAAATTCGTACATACTGCAGAAGTTTCGAATATTAATTCAAATTGGACTGCAATAGATAACCCTGCGTTAAACGGAGAGCCCGACGGAATATTTTTTGTAACACAAAATTGGAGTCCTGTCGGTGGCGGTGGCATATATAACAACTCCCCATTTGGTGTATGGTATACCGGTTCAAATTGGGCAATCTTCAATCAGGATTTTATATCTATGCCCGAGGGAGCAGCTTTTAACATCTATCTGGCTACTGACGGAGTAACCGGGGTTAAAGGTGATAACGATGCAGTTGTAGAAAGTTTTGAGCTCGGACAAAATTATCCCAATCCATTTAATCCAAGCACAACAATCACTTATCAAATACCTGAAAATTCATTTGTATCAATAAAAGTATATGATGTTTTAGGTAAAGAAGTAGCTACATTAGTAAATCAAGAAAAATCCAAAGGAACTTATGAAGTGAACTTTGATGCAAGTAAGCTTTCCAGTGGTTTCTACTTATATACAATGAGTGTGGGAAAATTTGTTGAGTCAAAGAAGATGATTTTAATGAAGTAATCCCTTATCATTAATCAGAATTATCTAACCCCCGTTCATAAACCGGCGGGGGTTATATTTTTTAAACATCAACTATCACAATCTTAAAACCCTGTTTACTGTCCCATCCCAAATACGTTGTATGAATATAAAATCATACGTAAACGACCATCATTATCTTTAAATAGCACTATAATCGCCTTATTTTGTAAACTTTTCATTTTCTAATTACCCGGCAAAGTTTTTGCTCTCGTTTAATTGTTATTAATTGGACTTAGAGAATGAAGCTATCAACAATACTTTTACTATTTATATTTTTCATAAATTTTCCACAGAAAATAACCGCCCAACCATCAGGAACTTTATATTTTACTACCGCATTCCCGATGGGTGAGTTCAGGGATTACTCCCCTTCCACAGGTTTCGGGGCTGCAACGGAATTCTTTTTCTTCACTCCATCCGAAAGAACACCGTACGGATTGGGAATAAGCTTAAGCTATGTTTCATACGGAGTAAGTCTATTGCTCGATCCTTATAACCAGGATGTGCTTTTCAGCTTTAACAGGGCTAACAATTTTGCCAGCGCTCATATTCTTTTTCAGATTGCACCTTACAAAGGTTCGGTGCGTCCTTACATCGAAACTCTTTTCGGCGGCAGTTATATTTATTCATCAACCGAAATAATAAACGATTACGGCGGGGCGGCATTTTTATGGATTGACGATTGGGCATGGAGTTACGGAGCCGGAATGGGAGTGAAACTTTTTATACACGGCAATCCTTTTTTCAATTCCGGTTCGGTGTTTATGGATATTAAAGTCCGTTACCTTTTCGGAACCCCAGCCGAATACCTGAACAGAAATTCGGTCTCCTACGATGGTTACACGGTTTACTATTCAACTTCCGAATCGAAAACCGATATGCTTACGGCAAGTATGGGATTATATTTCTATTTTTAATATTAAGTCCGTCCGCAGTAAAAATTATCCTTTCATCAAAAAGCTTTTTGCTTTCACATCTTTGTTTTACTTTTTTGTAACATTCCGATAACAATTATCGTCATTATAACAGATGTTGCAATCATCAAAATTCGAATACCTGATTAAGCAGCATAAAAACCGGATTTACAATTATGCTCTTTACATGCTGCGGAACAGAATGGATGCCGAAGATATAACGCAGGAAGTTCTGATTCGCACATGGCAGAACATCAACAAATTTAATTTTTATGCTGCCAAAGCGTGGATAATGCGTACGACGCATAATCTTTGCATCGATTATCTGCGCCGGAATTCAAATCAGAATAAAAGAGAAGTTCAGATTGATGATAACCTCTCGGAAAGGATTGAAGATAAAAGAACCGAAGGAATGACCGAGAAAATTGTTTCGGAAAAATTGCTGGATGAGAAAATAAAGGATGCAATAGAACAATTACCCGAGAGATATAAAAGTCCCTTTGTTCTTTACGAATTGCAGGGTTTTAAGTATAAAGAAATAAGTAAAATTCTGGATATACCGTTGAACAGCGTAAAAGTAAATATACTTCGTGCAAGAAAACAATTACAAATTAAATTAAAAGCTTATGCAGGAAAGCAATATTAAAAACATTAGCGAACAACTGTTGGATAAAATTATATCCGTTGCCTACGGCGATGCAGGATTGTTTGATAAAATTACCGTATGGATTAAAGCAAAGACCGATCCGGAAGTTAAAAACCTTCTTAATGAATACAGCGTAACCGCAGAATCAATACACAGGTTGAGTCAGGAAGATTTGCCGGCGGAGATTGAAAATGCAATTCGAAAGAAAGTAGGTGTTACAAATAATAGAGAAAAACCGCAATCGCAATTGTCCTATGCGTTCATCTCGTTTTTTGCAAAACCTGCTTATCCTGCTGCAGCAATAGGTTTGATTGTTGCCGTTATAATTTCATTTATGTTATTCAAACAACCTGCAGCTTCGCATACTTACACCAAAGCCGAAATCGAACTGGCTCAAAAACAGTTGGAAAAGTCTTTTGCAATAATCGGGAAAGTTTTTGAAGATACTGAAAAACAATTGGACGACGAAGTGCTGTCGAAACGTGTAAGCAAACCCTTAAGCAAAGAACTTAAATTTTTAAACGACTACTTTATAGGAGGATAAAATGAAAAAATTATTTTTAGCACTTGTTGTTGTGCTGGCAACGATAAATCTTATGGCTCAAACTTCAGATGTTACAAAGGAACCCGGCTATGTGGATTTCGGAGATTTATCATTCCTCGAAGACGGCGGTAAGGTAACCGAAATTATTCTCGACGAAGATCTGCTTTCCGCACTTGCAACTATTTCGAGCGAAGAAGACCCGAACATAATGGCAATACTTAACGGCTTAAAGTTGGTTAAAGCAAATGTGTTCGAAATTACAGATGATAACGAATCCTATTTGAAGGAAAAAGTTGATAAGGTTGATAAAGAATTAATGAATAAAGGTTGGAAACGTATAGTTAAAACAAGAAGCGATGAAGAGATTGCCAACATTTATATCAAGCAAAATCAGGATAAGCAGATAATCGGTTTAGTTGTAACAAGTGTCGGTAAAGATGATGAAGCAGCGTTTGTAAACATTGTCGGTAAAATAGATTTGGCAACTATCGGAAAGTTGGGCAAAAAGTTCAACGTACCTACTCTTGAAAATGTATCACCTGAAAAGTGAGTAAAGTAATGATAGTGAAATCAATATTCGCAATGTCATTAATTACTCTCGTAACATTTACGGGATGTATTGGGGTGAACAGGGAGTTTGATGAAATAAAGAATAAGATAATGGGAAATATGAGCGGGGATTTTGAAACCGATGTTCAGTTCTCTGTCGGTCCGGCGCTGCTTACCGTTTCAAGCTGGTTTGTTAGTCTTTCGGATGATAACGAATACGCAGATGAAATGATAAGAGAAATATCGAGCGTGCAGGTTGGCGTTTATAACAGAGTAAAAGGTTCACGCATAAAAGCAGACTTTTCCGTTTTACAATCTATTAATGATGAAATGACAGCAAAGGGATGGAAGTATATTATCCGCTCTGTTGAAAATGATGAAATAACCGCAATATATTTGAGTGCAAATCCTGAAGAGATGCTGAAGCAGATGTATATAATAAATTTGAATGACGAGGAACTTACGATAGTTGAAGTAAACGGCGATCTGAAAAAAATTATTGAGTATGCGATTGAAGAAAAAAAGTTTGATGTGAAAATGTAAATTTCGTGTGCCAGTCACTTTTAACAATTGTTAAACAGTAATTGAAGTGACTGGCACATGACTACATATGAAAGGGGCAAACAATGGCACGCAAAAAAACCTGGAAAGAAAAACTCCACGACAGCAAAGATCTTCCGAAAGTAGAACCGATTCCGCCGAAAATGCAAAAGACATACGGCGAGGGAACAATAGCTATTCCGTCACCAATAGAAGTTGATGAGATAATGCGCAAAGTTCCTAAAGGCAAACTGATAACCATCAACGAAATAAGAGAGAAGATTGCGCGCAAACACAACGCTACCATCGGATGCCCGATGACTACCGGAATATTTGCATGGATTGCCGCACACGCCGCCGAAGAAGAGATAGCTGCGGGAAAGAAACGCGTAACACCCTACTGGCGCACGTTAAAATCGAACGGGGAAATAAATCCCAAATATCCCGGCGGAGTCCAGCATCAGATTGAACTGCTCGAAGCCGAAGGACACACGGTTTATCCCAAAGGCAAAAAGTTTTACGTAGAGGATTTTCAGAAGAAGCTTGTAAAGTAATCACACTTACCGGCATGTGCCAGTCACTTAAGCTGTGGTTAAACGGTAGTTGAAGTGACTGGCACATTGAAGATTCTTATAAAACAGCCCAAAATCAAACATTTCTAATTTGTTTTACACTTTTTTGGAGATAATTTTTATGTTATCTGCACTTTTAGGGAGATAATTTCTTATATTTCATAAAATTTTATAGATATATTAAATCCTCTAACAAGTCGATTTTCGTATTTTTCATATAACTAATTTTACAGGTTTCATAAAATGTTAACAGCTTTAACAGAACTATTCAAAAGAGACTTAAACAGACTTAAGGATGAAATCAATTCATACAACGATGAATCTGTTTTATGGATTACCGAAGGTGAAATAAAAAACAGCGCAGGTAATTTATGCTTACATCTTGTCGGTAACCTGCAGTATTACATAGGTACTATTCTCGGCAATACCGGCTATGTAAGAAACCGTGAAGCTGAGTTTAATGACAGCAACATTCCCAAAGAAGAACTGCTGAAAAGAATTGAACAAACCGGAAAAGTTGTTACTGGTGTTCTGCAATCACTTTCCGAAGACCAATTAACTTCAGATTATCCTATTGACGTGTTCAATAAAAAGATGACAACAACATTTTTTCTTATACATCTTGCGGGACATCTGAATTATCATCTCGGACAGATAAATTACCATCGCAGGTTATTGGATAAATAACAAACAACTTCAACTCCGTTAGTTTTTTTAATTTGACACAATAAAGTTTGAGGGAAACTTTTTTATATTGTATGTAAATAATTGAGTAATAATTTAACATTAGTTGCTATATAATTGTCGTAGAAGTATAACTTCTTTTTAACATGTTAAAAGCGTTATAAAATTTAACTTCCAGCTAAATATCAACAAAGGATAAATATGTATAAACTTATCGTTACCGCAATTGCTCTTGTTGTTTTATACAGCAGCAGCTTTTATTCGGCAAGTATTAATAATCAAGACCTCAAAGATAACGGACAAAAGTTTCAGTCAAATAATATAAAAATGAAACTATACAAATCACCTTACTGCAATTGCTGCGAACTATATGCAGATGAACTGAAAAAGCAGGGATACGATGTTGAAGTTATTGCCACGGAAGATATGAACCCGGTTAAAGAAAAATATAATATCCCTGACGACAGACAAAGCTGCCACACTACTGTTGTTGACGATTACTACATTGAGGGACACGTACCGATGGAAGCCGTTAAAAAGCTGCTGGAAGAAAGACCGGAAATTGACGGAATCGGTTTGCCGGGAATGCCGATAGGAACACCGGGAATGCCCGGCGAAAAAACCGCACCTTACGAAATTTATAAATCTATAGACGGTAAGTTTTTAGAGTATCTTACTATTTAACAAAACAGTACGAACTAAAAGATTTACTTTATAAGATTTAAGAAATTAAAAACAAATAAAAGCAAACTGACGAAATACCGAAAAGATGGATAAAAACATTTCATTAAAGAACTTTATTAACAACATACCGAAAGCTGAGTTGCATCTTCATATCGAAGGAACGTTCGAACCGGAGTTGATGTTCAAAATTGCAGAGCGAAACAAAATAAAGCTAAAATATAATTCTGTTGATGAAATTCATTCTGCTTATAAATTTAATAACCTCCAGGAATTCCTGGATATTTACTATGAGGGAGCGAACGTTTTAATAACCGAACAGGATTTTTATGATTTAACCTGGGAATATCTTGAGAAGATTCACTCGCAAAATGTTCTTCACACCGAAATATTTTTTGATCCTCAAACTCATACCGATAGAGGCATTGAGTTTTCAACCGTCATAAGCGGAATTCATCATGCACTGAAGGATGCCGAAAGAGAGTTCGGAATTACATCAAAATTAATAATGAGTTTCCTTCGTCACTTAAGCGAAGAAGATGCCTTCGATACTTTACAGCAGGGATTTAAATTCAGAGACTGGATTGACGGAGTTGGGCTCGATTCCTCGGAAGCGGGTAATCCTCCTTCAAAATTCAAACGTGTTTTCGATAAAGCAAGAAGCGAAGGATTTTTAGTAATGGCTCATGCGGGTGAAGAGGGACCTGCCGAATATGTTTGGGAGGCACTCGATTTACTTAAAGTGCAGCGCATCGATCATGGCAACCGCTCGCTTGACGATGAACAGCTTACCCGAAGAATAGCTGAAGAACAGATAGCTTTAACAGTCTGTCCTCTTTCAAACCTTAAACTTCGTGTCGTTAAAAATCTCGAAGAGCATCCGTTAAAAACTATGCTGGATAAAGGAATATTGGCAACAGTAAACTCCGACGACCCGGCATACTTCGGAGGTTATGTTACTGAAAATTACTTAGAAACAGCACAGGCACTTAACCTGTCTAAAGAACACATCTACCAGCTTGCAAGAAATTCATTTGAGGGAAGCTTTTTAAGTAGCGAAGAAAAAAGCAAGATGTTAGAGCGGGTTGATGAATATTTCAGATCACAAAAATAAAAGCAATCTGTCAATCACAAACTAATAAAAGATTTGAGAAAAGTGGGCAATATCACATCTTCATAATTATTGTTGCATATACAACATTATCTTGTTAAGTTACGGATATGAAATACAGATTACAAGATTGCATAGGATTCAGGTTAAGAAAGCTTTCGAGAATTGTCGACGGTCATTACCGTAAAAACCTGACTGGCTTTGATATTACCGAAAAGCAATTAGGGATTCTTTCCGTGCTTTACGAGATGAAGAAAGTTGAGCAGGGAAAAATCGGCAAGTTTCTTTTATTGGAACGATCGACTGTAAGCAGAAATATAAAGCTGTTAAAGGAAAAGGGATATATAAAGTCAACACCGGACTATAAACCGGAAATAGAATTGTCAGCCAAAGGAAAGAAACTGATAATTAAGCTCCTGCCTTTGTGGGAGAAAACAATGGACGAATTAATTGTAAAACTCGGGAAAGACGGGATGAAATTAATCGAAAAGCTGGAAGCTAAACTGCTCTGAATATTTTTTTAAATACAATGTTGTATATACAACTTAAAAGAAGGAAACAATAATGAAAGACTTCAAAAACTCATACGGTCCCTGGGCATTGATTACCGGTGCTTCTTCGGGAATCGGCGAAGCATTTGCATTTAGGTTAGCAGCCGAAGGTATGAATCTGATTTTAGCTGCAAGACGAAAGGATAAATTGACCGCGTTAGCTCAAAAACTCGAAACTAAATTCGGTATCGATGTTAGAACCGTTGAAGTTGATTTGCTGAAGAAAGATTTCCTCGAATCAATAAAATCCGCAACCGCAGATGTGCAAATCGGCTT
>JAJRSV010000346.1 GCA_024278655.1 Bacteroidota bacterium
AGGAAGGATGGTTCGAAGATTATATGCCAGATTTAAACCAGCGGAATCCTTTCCTGAAAAAATATCTTATTCAAAACACACTTTGGTGGATTGAGTATTCGGGACTGGATGGAATACGCGAGGATACTTATCCGTACTGCGATCAAAAATATTTATCCGAATGGGCTGAAGCGATTCTAACCGAATATCCCCACTTTAACATTGTTGGCGAAATCTGGAAAGGTGTGCCTTCAATTATTTCCGGCTATCAGCATAATTCGCCTGTCAGAAAGGTTAAGTTCGATTCCAATCTTCCTGCCGTTACCGACTTTGCTCTTTCCGATGCAATCAGAAATTTCCTTAATGGGAGTAAAGGGCTTTATCCTGTTTATGAAACTTTGGTGCAGGATATTGTTTACGATAATCCCGATAACCTGATTGTGTTTGTGGATAACCACGATATTACAAGAGCAATGTACGAAGCGAAAGGCGACATAAATAAATTCAAAATAGCATTGAACCTGATTTTATTTACCCGCGGCATTCCCGTTATATTTTATGGAACCGAAATAGGAATAAAAGGAACGGAGCATCACGGCGAAATTAGGCAGCCGTTCCCCGGTGGCTTTGCAGGTGATGAACGAAACGCTTTTACGGAAGAAGGAAGAACGGATTGGGAAAACAGTATTTATAATTACATTCATAAGCTTTTGGAATTAAGAAAAAATCATCCCGCACTTGCCAAAGGAAAACTCACGCAGGTTTATCCGGGTAACGGACTTTACTTTTTATTCAAAAGCTTTGAAGACGAAAATTATGTTCTGATTATTAATACGAACGATAAAGAACTGTCACTTCCAATTGAAGAAATATCTTTATTTAAAAGTTATGCGAAAAAGTTAACCGGTGTTTTTACAAATAAAACAGTTGATATAAACCCGGACAACAGTTTAACTCTTAAAAGAATGAGTGCGAATATTTATCGGATAGAAAAATAAATATCTTCTAAAATGATTTTATTCAAAAAATTTGTGGAATAGATATGCTCGAAATTCAAAAGAAACTTAGCAACTCTTTTTATGCTTTACTCAGTCTTCCTTCAACAGCGATGGGTTTTGCGTTGTCGATTCAAATTGCGGTTTTAAGCTGGATATTGAGTACGAAATACGGACTCGATATTCATGAAGTCGGAATTGTTTGGGCTGCCGGACCGATTGCGGGAATATTCGGGCAGGTTATTATCGGATTGATAAGTGATAACGTCTGGTTCTGGGGAGGACGCCGGCGTCCATTCATACTTATAGGCGGAGTGCTTGCCGCACTTATGATTTTGGCATTGCCCAACATAGATAAAATAAATGAGTTCCTTGGTATAGGAAGTTTAATGGCAGTAGCAATTGCCGTTGCACTAACACTCGACATGGCTATAAATATCAGCTTCAATCCAACCCGTTCAATTATTGCCGATGTTACTCCCGACGGCGTTCCGCGAACAAAGGGATATACGTGGATGCAAACTATATCCGGGTTCTTCGGAGTTATGGCTTATGCTATCGGGGCAATCTTCGGTAATTTCTTTTTAATCTATTTAGGTGCGGGATTGGTCTTACTCTTTTCTGTTATCCCCCCGTTTTTTATTGAAGAAAGTAAAGAACTCGTTACTGTTGAAAAAGAAGATACTGAAGTTAAAAAGAGTGCGGTTACACAATGGGGTGAGTTGTTCAGGATTTATTTTGCACATGGTTTTTCGTGGATTGGTGTTCAGACGATGTTCGTTTATATAATTGCTTACATTCAGCAGAAGCTTAATCCTGCGAGTCAGGAAGAAACGGGACAGATAATAGCAATATCATTCCTTGTATTAAACGCTGTTGGATTTATTCTTCCCGCTTTTGTTCTCGAACCGATAACTGAAAAAATCGGCAGGGTAAAAACGCATCTTGCCTGTGTTGCCGTTATGGCTTTGGGTTATTTCGGAATAGTGCTGTTCGGTAAAACGCCTTTAACGCTTTACATTCTGATGGCTGTTTTGGGTGTCGGCTGGGCGGCGATAGTCAGTCTTCCGTTTGCTATTATGTCTGAAAAAGTGAATGAAGCCAGGATGGGATTTTTTATGGGAATATTTAATCTCTCTGTTGTGCTTCCGCAGTTAATAGTAAGTTTGGTGCTCGGATATTATATTCAACAAGCGGGAGATAAAAATCTTATTTTTATAATAAGCGGAGTTACGCTTACGATTTCCGCACTCCTCTGGATGCTGGTAAGAGAAAGTAAAAATCCGAAGCCCGCAGAAAGTGAATTGAGTGAGTAAAATTTAGTTAAATCCGTTTTGAAAATTAACGTTAAGTTATACGCTTTGATGACTAAACATTTTTGAGTTTAAAATGAACAGCAGCGAAAGCGAATTTTATATTAAAATAAGAAAAGATGTAAAACATTGGTTAATTAATCATGCCGATAAAGAAAATAATTGGAGCGAGTATGTTTTAGCCGCTCCAGATTTATTTCATCTGCTCTACAAATTATCAATCGATAAAAGAGTTCCTTCAAACAAAAAAGTAAAACTGCTTGCAGGCATTGCATATTTCATCTCACCAATCGATTTATTACCGGAAGCTTTTCTCGGTCCCGTCGGTTACCTTGATGATATTGCTGTTGCAGCTTACATCCTTAACGATGTAATTAACGAGATTGATCCGCAAATTGTACGCAGCCATTGGGCAGGCGACAGTGATATTTTAGATTTAATAAAAACAATTTTAGCCAATGCAGACAATATGATTGGCAGCAGGTTGTGGAAAAAGCTAAAGAAGCGATTTTAAAAATTGTAACACGAAGCGAAGCTTCGTGAACGGCAATAATAAAACAAGAAAAATTTTAACTAATTCCCCGCATTAATTTTAATAGATTCAATAATCCGTTATCAGCCAGCCACGGATTATCCCGTGACGGTTATAAAACAATCGATTGTGTTTACACAGCAAGCGGTGACGCTTGCTCTCGCACGTTTTTTCCGTTACAACCGGTGAATCTTAAAAATATTTTTTGTATTCAAGCAGCGTCGGCTTGCCTTCCCGCAAGACTTTACCTCAATTGGTAATAATTTTTTTTGATTGAAGAACAAGGAACGCTGATTTTAGATTGTAGAAGTTTTTAATTCAAACATCACGAAAAGAATAAAGGTAGTTCCATTTTATTTAGTCACCTGACTGGAAATCAGGTGTTAATCTTAATTTATAATCATAAGCAGAAGCGAAAACATCACACAACATTAACACCCGGTTTTCAATCGGGTGATAAACAAGCAAAGCTACACACAAACATTAGCGGTTTCAACTGCCGATACATTCCGGCAAACGCACTGTCAGATATGGAGTGCAATAGGTCGTTCCGATGGAACTTTTGGTTTTATATTTTTCTTTCTGTCACGGCAGTTTCCTGCCGTGCTACAAATAGGTCGTCTCTATCGAGACTAAAAAATCTAACAGATGAAAAAGACAGGAAGCTTATGTCAGTTCTAATCAATTAAATAACTTTTTCTTACTTAATTAATTGCTGTTCACTTTAGCGAACGGTACTGAAAAAACAACACACAGTAAAACAGGTCTTCAGACAAAAACTCAACGTAATAAATTGAGATGCTGAAACAAGCCTGCCTACCTTAGGTAGGTTCAGCATTCTGTCCTCATTTATTCATCAACGTCATCAACACGCATAACGAGTAAACCGGCTATTATCATCGATATGCCGCCTAAGATAAGTGTGTAGATTGCTTCGTTGCCAAAAAGTGTTCGTGTGAAAAATCCTAAAACGCTTGCTGCCAGTATTTGTGGAATGACTATAAAGAAATTAAAAATGCCCATATACACTCCCATCTTTTCCGGCGGAAGTGAGCCGGCAAGTATTGCATAAGGCATTGCAAGTATCGATGCCCACGCCAAACCGATTCCCAACTCGGAGAGTATCAACAGGTCGGGATTTTTAATTACGTAAAACGAAGCAAGTCC
>JAJRSV010000347.1 GCA_024278655.1 Bacteroidota bacterium
ACATTGGCAAAAGCAAAGCACGTAATGAACAAACGCAACAGAGAATTAGCACGGCATTGGGATACTTACTTTAACGACCTCGTGGCAATCTGCCGCCCTTTAACATCCCTTTCGGTTTACACAATTTCATTCGGTGAGTTTTTAAGAAGGAACGAAAAACTTTTAATCGAGCAGGTTGCTTACTGGCATGGTTCGCCCAAGTACTCTGAATTAAAAAAGATACTTAACAACATGAAATTTGTAGCGGATGTTTACAATCTTGTTATTCACGAAGAAGACCAGAAAAAAGCGCTGGTTGATTTAACGAGTCTGCTTATGATGTACGCCTGCGGCAAATACGGTATGAATAAAATCTATCAATAAAGGAAGAATTTTTATGAGTGAAGTCAAACGGTTCGAAAAATTACTTGCGGTCGATAAATCGGCATTGTTGATTATCGATATCCAGGAGCGGATAATTCCTGTTATCAATCAACACGAAACGGTTATCGAAAATACAATCAAATTAATAAAAGGATTTAAGGTGCTCGGAGTTCCGATTTTTTACACGGAGCAGTACCCTAAAGGACTGGGACCAACGGTTCAAACCATTAAAGAGGAATTAGGCGACGACGAAGCAATTCAAAAACTATCGTTCAGTTGTTCGGGTGCGGGCGAGTTGTTCGATATGTTTAAGCAAAAGAATTTAAGCCAGATTGTTGTTTGCGGCATTGAATCGCATGTGTGTGTTCAGCAAACAGTGCTCGATCTTTTGGCAAACGGATTTCAGGTGAACCTTGCGGCAGATGCGGTTTCATCGCGAAGAGTTAAGGATTACGAAATTGCCCTGGCAAGAATGAGAACCCACGGCACGGAAGTTACCACAACCGAATCAATCCTGTTTGAGCTGTTAAATGTGTGCGCCACTCCCGAGTTCAAACAAATATCAAAGATTGTTAAGTAGCAGTTTCGCCCCGTCATACGGAAAAAGTCTTTCATCCGCATTTAATTCTCATTCTGAAATCCGGGTTTATACTTCCAATCGGCATCAGAAAGAATTGCACTTTAGAGAAAGTTAAATTTACTGCTATATTGCTTGTGTAATTTATTGAGATTAATCTGTTGATTATTATGAGACAATCTTAAATTGGAACAAGAAAAAAACTTTAAGGTTCGTAAGATTTTCTAAAGAAATAAAGTAAAATTTACTATAACGATTTATTAATCAACAATTTTCAACATGCATTCAAAATTTAACGTTTTGGCACTATGATTGAGCATGTTTTAGCGCGGGGATGAGGAGACATGGCTAAAGAAAATAACTTAATGATGAACAAAGATAGTGGTATTGCAAATTAATTGAGCAACCTCAGTAAAAATACAGAGCCATTAGTTGAAGAGGTCTTAAAAAATTTCTTTACTGAATCGGATATCGAAGAGTTCAGGAAAAACTATTTAGAAACCGGGGAACCTGCCGGAGAATCGAAAGAACTCAAAGACGAAACATTAAAAGATGATATTAAAATCGATCTGAAGAGCGGTGTTAAATCACGTTCGCAGATTGATCTTCTTATTACTTTTGCCGAGAACAAACTCAGTCAGGATAGATTTATAGACCTGCTTCTATTTATCGGTCAATCCACCATTACAAAAGGTGAATTTGCCACAGCACTCGAAATCCATGAAAAATTAGCCAGCCAGTCCCAAAGTCATCCGCAGATGAAAAACATTGCGGCTAATGCTTATTTGAGAATGGGCGAAATTTACAGCCGTCAGGCACAGTGGCAGCTAAGTTTTAACTTCCTCAGCAAAGCCGACGATTTATTCAGGGAAGAAAACGATTTAAAAGGAAACGTCGAGTGCGAAAACATTCTCGGAACCATTTACGGTGACCAGGGCGACCTTGACAAAGCCCGCGAACATTTCGAGAAAGCTTTGAGTCTTCTCGAAGATAATCCCGATAACGTTCTTAAAGGTAAAATAGAAATTAACCTCGGAATCATTTCCAGTATTCAAAATCAATACGACCTTGCCTTATCTTATTTCCGCCGGGCATTACTCGACTTTGAAAAAGCAGGCGATATTAAACGTGTTGCAGAGATACATCAGGATATGGGCGTGGTTTATACGAAGAAGAAAGAATTTGAAAACGCACTTAACGAATTCGACGTTAGCTTGCAGGCATCTATTCAGGCAAATTACCTGCAAACATTAGGCATTGTTTACCTGAGCAAGGCGTACGTCTATACACAACTTTCGGATATTGACCTTGCGGAAGCATTTGCCGAAAAAGCGATGGAAGTGGCTTACAAGATTAACGATAAACTTACCATTGCAGAAGTTTATAAGATTAAAGGAATTATTCAACGTATAAAGGGCAGGTTCGATACTTCTGAAAACTATCTGCTAACCAGCTTAAGACTGAACAAAGAATTAGGCAACAAGCTGAACAAAGCCGAAACCGAATACGAGCTGGGAGTGCTTTACAGAATGATGAAGTTCGATGAAAAGAGCAGAGAGTACTTTAACGAAGCGTTAAGTTACTTTAAGAAGATTAACGCTGCCGAGGAAATCAAAGAGATAGAGAAATTGTTAGCCGAAAGATAAGTTCCGCAAGATTTTTAATGTTAATGCTTGCCCGCATTAAAACCGGGCAAGCATTTTTTGTTTTAAAATTAGTTATACATTCCCAAAATACTCAACCCGAAAATTCCAAGAAAGATAGTAGTAAGAATTGCGGCTATTACAAAGTAAACAACCAGCATCACAATTATAGATACAACTACATAACCCACTTTTTTATCTTCAGGAGTTTTCATTGTTGGACCAACACCCAAATACAGAAGGTACAAACCGTAAAGCCCGAATAAGCTGCCTAACCAGGCAATTGCGGGAATGATATTAAGTATACCGCCAACCCACACCGGCGTCATCGAGTAAGCAACAAGCTGGACTGCCCTTCCCAAATTTTTCTGCGAGCCGAAATTAGATGCAAGCGCATCAATTATAAACGCAGCCACAAATACGGATACAAACGCATTAATCAGTTGAACCAGCCCTAATGCTATTCCGTAGTTAAATGATTTTATTCCTACAATTCCAATCAATCCCCACCCTATTATTATTGCAATAGTAGGGACTAATGCTAACGGTAAAACGTAGCCGGTCATAATCTGCTGTGTGTTCGGCTCCTCGTTAGCAACCGCCTCCCATTCGGTTTTGGGACTTACGATAATGTTCTTGACACGGTCGACAAGATTCATGCTTGCTCTCCTTTCATTTTGTTAAGGAAATAACTGAAGAAAAGTTTTTTCGACAGAATGCTCTGAATAGATTTAAACGAAATGATATTTGTAAGCTCAGGATCCAGTTTGAAATCCTTTAATATTGATATTTTATGTCTTGTGCAAGAGTGTGTATAAAACTTAATAAAATTAGAGTATTGTTACAAGAAAAGAATTAAATGATTTGTAAAAAAATATTGGGTTACTCAATACGAGAATTTTATTCTGAGGTAGTAAGAAGTACCGAATTCGCCGAATTCCGTAAGCGGATCTCCTTCGAATATCTGCGCAATGAACAATAAATCCCAATTAGTAAAAATGGAATAGGTTATTGAAGGGACTATTACGTAAGATTTATCATCCGGATTAACAATTCCGAAGAGCGACCCACGTATAAGCGGAGTGATGTCGTAAGAAAATTCCTGGAAGATTGACCATCGTGCCGCAGTTAGCAGTCCCAGAGTTTGTGCTTCCCGGAAAAACAGGAATGTATTCTTATCTTTCCCGATATTGTTATAAAGCACTTCGGTATGAATGTAAAAAGTATTCGGGAAAGTGTAATCGGCTGAAAGTACTGCGGAAACAACCGGCGAATCGAACGATGAAAGAGATTCTTCACCTAATAATTCGTAAGCAGGATCAGAGTAAGTTCGGTTCGGAGCTTCGCTAACTGTAATCTCACCGCGAAATCCGGCGGTAAGAATATCGCCTGCAAACGAACCACCGACCAACCATCTTTCATCTCTCATTCCTCCGATAAAATTAAAATCGTAATTGAATGCGTTAATGCTCCATAAGCCGGCTAATATAACTTTCCGTTTTTCCTTAGCCGGTTTGAATGCGGCTTCGACTTTTGTAACCGGACCGGTGTAATATTGAACACGAGCCGCATCGACCGCGGGGAATTCTTCGTAATCGAAATCGAGTATGTTTAACGGGTTGAATATATCGGTTGGATTCCAAACCCAGGCGGTGCCCCATGCAATTCGTTGCCTGCCTAATGTTACCTGAAAATCTCCCTGCGTCCAATCGAACCATAAACGGTCAACCTCGAGATAACCGACGGATTTATTATTCCTCCAGAGTAATGCATCCAACCCAACCCAATCTCTCGGGGTTTTAATGTAATCTACAATTTCTTCTATATTTTCAACGGTTTCTCCGTAGTAAGCCCTGAACCTCAACTCGAGCCCGGCAGTAATTGCATCGGTTGCGTACCATCTTGAATTTAATCTTAAATGAATAAGATGATCGCTGTAACGCTCTTCGGTATCGGGAAAGCGGGTTGAGCTGAACATGTATTTTGCATAGCCGTAGTAATCGAATGGAGAGAGCTGCGCATTTGCAGCGAACGGAAACAATAAAATTACTATAGCAAGTTTAATTTTCATTTAAAGCTGAATTTACTCTTACTTCATCCGACTCAATCCTGCCGTCGTGCAAAGTAACAACGCGGTGCGCACGTTTAATAACACGGGAATCGTGAGTAGAAAAAACAAAAGTCATCTTATGCTTTTCGTTCAGTTCCTCCATCAAATCGAGCAGGTGATTAGCCGTAACCGAATCGAGGTTTGCTGTCGGCTCGTCGGCAAGAACGAACGATGGCTTAGATGCAAGTGCACGTGCTACAGCCACTCGCTGCTGCTGTCCTCCCGATAGCTCTGTGGGTTTTGCATTTATCCTGTCGCCCAACCCAACCGATTCGAGAAGTTCAATAGCTTTCTGTTCCCTTTCCGCTTTCGGAACTCCCTGAAGCAGCATAATGAACTCAACATTTTCTCTTGCGGTAAAAACGGGAATTAAATTGTATGCCTGAAAAACAAACCCGATATGACGCAGTCTGAATTCAATCATTTCATCGGTTTTATAAGTTGAGA
>JAJRSV010000348.1 GCA_024278655.1 Bacteroidota bacterium
AATTACTCCCGGATACCAGATGCTCATATAATCCTTAACCATCTTTAACAGCTCGCCTTCGGCACCGAGTAACCTAAAGACCGGTTCGATAGTTAAATAACCGATTGAGGCAACAACCGCAACAACAATTAAAGAAAGGAGCAGGCTTTGTGTTGTAAAGTTTTTTACTTTATGCTGATCTTTTTCGCCTATTGCTCTTGAGATTAACGATGTTGCGCCGGTTCCTAATCCTATAGCAATACTCGATACGACCATTACAACAGGAAAAGTAAAACTTATTGCAGCTAAAGGTTTTGTGCCAAGTTGTCCGATATAAAAAGTATCGACAATGTTGAACACCATTATACCCAATGCACCGAAAATCATCGGGACGGTTAAAGCGACGAGCTGTTTACCAAGGGGACCTTTGGTTAAATCTTTTGTATCTGTTTTTAGAAGTGAAATTTTCTTGCTCAAAAAATCAGACCGGATGAATTATTATAATTTTATCTTTATAAAAATAAATGAAAAAAGCGGCAGTGAAAACCGCCGCTTTCTATTCAACGGAATTTAATTCACTTCTAATTCCACTGCGTCGGCTTCGAAGCCGGCGTTTTTATGAGCGCCATCGCAGAACGGCTTGTTTGCCGAATGACCGCAGCGGCAGAGAGCTATTGTTTTGCGTTCGATTTTCTCTTCCGTATCCCCTTTTCGTAAAGTAGCTTCCGTAACCTCAATTAAATATGGTCCGTTTGCCGAAGCTTTTATTTTCATAGTTCGTCTCCTTCTATTAATTATGGGGAACAGATTGCAATAATTAATAAAACCTATTCTGTATTATCTTCTGCCGATAATTCTTAATGCTTCTTCAATATGTTTTTGTGCTTTTAGCTGCGAATTAAAAACATGCAGCACTATTCCGTTTTCATCTATTATAAAGGTAACACGACCCGGAATTAAACCGAGTGTTTTCTGTACACCGAACATCTTTCGCACTTTTCCACCGGGATCGCTTAATAAAGTAAATGGCAAATTATATCTTTCTGCAAATTGCTTGTGCGATTCAACACTGTCGGAGCTTATTCCGATTACTTCAACACCAGCATCTGTAAAAACCTCGTAGCTGTCGCGGAAGGCACATGCTTCCTTTGTACAACCGGGTGTATCGTCTTTAGGATAAAAGTATAAAACCATTTTACCCTTACCAAGATGCTCGCTTAGTGCAAATCTGTTTCCGTTTTGATCTTTTAATTCGAAATTAGGAATTGTATCTCCTGTTCTAAGCATTGCTACGCTTCCTTTATTTCCTGAATAATTCTTAGACGCAAGTTCTCGTAATTATAAGCACCGCTGAAGATTGATTCACCATTAAACACAAGTGAGGGTACTGCATATACGCCCAATTCCGTTGCTCTGTCAATATCCTTCTTTACTTCGGATTTGGTTTCCTCAGAGTTTAAATCGGAAAGGAATCGTTCGATGTTAAGTCCTACATCTTTTGCGCAATTAAGCAGCACTTCAGAATCGCTGATGTCGAGTATTTCAGTCAAGTGTGCCTTTTGAATTCTGTCGAACATATCCCAATGTGCCTGCTGTCCTCCCTGAAACTCCGCAGCTTTGCAGGCAATGAGTCCAGGCATGGAGTAGGGATAATCAAAGTTTTTACAAGCCATTTCCTCTGTGCAGATACGATGTTCATCATCATTTTGATTGGCAGCTTCCCAATGCTTTAATATTTCTGCTTTGCCTGCTGACTTTGAGCCGAACATTTCGGCAATACTTTCCGGCGTAGGAGCAAGAGCAAAGCAGCGGTGAATGATTTCCACTTGAGGAAATTCATTCACCAACTGCCGCAGACGTGGAGAAAATGCATAGCACCATGCACAAAGAACATCGTGGAAAAATTCAATCTTCATATTGTTTTAGCAAATTACGATTTGTTTTCAGATTTCTTTTCAATACTCAAAGGACCAGTTCCAAAATAATAGAGCAGTAATGCCCCGCCAGCCATCGAAAGATTTTTCAAAAACATAATCAACTGTATTTGCGATTGCATCTGATCTTCGATAGACCAGAATGAATGCATTACAAGGGCTGTAACAATTAGAAATGCAAAAAGTAGCATCGATCCGATTTTGGTTTTGTATCCTAAAAGTATGCTAAGTCCGCCGGCAAGTATAACCAATCCGCTAATTATAGTTGCAACTGATGGTGCCGGCACTCCCATCGATGCCGTGTATTGAACCATTTCATTCAAACTGAAGAAATGATTAAAACCTAAGATAATAAAAATCATTGAGTAAAGGATTCTTCCAATAAGTAGTATATATTTCATGATGTATCTCCTTTAATATGTGAATGATTTTATTGATTGATAGACGCATTTACATTTGTCTATATATAATGTAAAATTTTATTTAATGTGCTGTTTAATAGAAAACAAATAGGAATTTATAGTTACTTTTTTGACGGAAAAGTAGCTCCATTTTCCGTCTTTTCTAACTTCAATCAAATCACTTTCAATTAATATTTTTAGATGATGAGAAATTGTAGGCTGAGACAAATTAAAAAGATCAGTAATATCCTTACATACAATCTCTCCTTTATCGGCAATAGTCTTAAAAACTTTGTAACGATTTTCATCTGCTAATGCCTTGGCAATTTTTACTATCTTTTTAGACGAGATACTCATGCCTAATTTAATAAATAGATAAATTTCTATATATCTATTTAATAAAAATCGAAAAATATTTCAAGTGACGAAATGAGAGCTAAATAAAATTAAAAATAATAGAATATGAATTTTGTAATTGTAGAAAACCGTTGGGAAGTATACAAAAGACCTCACCCTGTGTCCCTCTCCTTGTTAAGGAGAGGGAATTAAGGATGAGATTGGAAAAAAGCATTAAGTAAGGATGCTTTAATTCGAAATAATTAACTCTTTTGCTTTTTGTTTTTCCTGTCTTCAACAAGATAATAGAAAGCAGGAATAACAAACAAAGTTAAAACAGATGATACGAGCAATCCACCGATACTTACAACACCAAGCGGCTGCCTCATTTCAACACCCGATGAACCGAACCCGATTGCCAGCGGCAGCATACCTAAAATAATAGCGAGCGTTGACATAACAATCGGTTTTAGTTTGGTCGGGCATGCTTCAATCAACGCATCTCTTACGCCTATGCCTTTTTCTCTTACAAGCTGGTTCGTGTAATCGAGCATGAGTATTGCATTGTTAACAACAATACCGATGAGCATTATTATTGCCATCAGCGATGTGATTGCAAACGAGATGTTTGTATAATAAAGCGAAGCCAGCACACCGATTATTGCAAGCGGAACGGTAAGCAGAATGAATACCGGCTGCGTAAAGCTTTCGAGTATTGCCGCAAGCAGCATATAAGTAAGTATCATCGCAAGGAAGAAGGCAAACATCATATCCTTAACCATTTCATCCATCATTTCGGCAACACCCGCCCATTTAATTTTATAGCCGGGAGGGAATTTGATATCTTCGAGCCGCTTGTTGATTTCGCCGGTTACGTTACCCAGCGGTACACCCGGTGCGGGCGAGCCGGTAAACTGAATGGCAACGTATTTATCACGGTGAAGTATTTTGGAATAACTGGTTGTGAATTTAATATCGGCTAACTGAGCCACTCTGTAAATTACACCTGTCCGCGAAGGAATGGATATCTTACCAACCTCTTCCGGCGTATCAACCGACTTATCGTTCATCGTAACTACTATTTCGTACTCATCGCCTTTCTCAAGATATTTCGAAGCAACAATTCCTTCTAATGCTGCTCTAACGGTAAGTGCTATTTCCTGGGCGGTTATTCCGGTCTCTGCTAATTTAACCCTGTTGGGAATTATTGTGATTTCCGGTTTACCTGAACGGGAGCTTTGATCGAGGTTAATCAAACCGGGCACATCATGAATCTTTTCCATTATCTGATCTTTAAGCTTGTTCACCACTTCTATATCCTGTCCCAGTAAAAAGAACTGCAGCGGTGCACCGCCTCCGCCCGCAAACGATTTATAATCAACCGTAATCAATCTTGCGTTGGGAATATCGGAGAAATCTTTTACAAAGGAAGAAATATAATAGTCCAACTTCTTATCCCTTTGGTTTACCGGAACGAGATTCACATCCATCCTTGCAAGGTTGGTTCCCATATTTACCTGGTTAATTCTTCCAAGCTCGGTAACAATGTTTACCACACCCGGATAGTTTTTAATTTTATCTTCCATTGCTTTAAGCACTTTACCGGTTTCCTGCAGGTTATATTCCTGCGGGAGTTCAACAGTTACCTGTATTTGTCCGTTATCCGAATTAGGCATAAGGTCGAAGCCGATTCTTGGTCCGTAGTAAACCACGGAAATGATGAAGAGAATAAAAGCAACCGAGATAATACCGATACTAATAAATTTATTCCGCAACGACTTAGCAAGAATGCCACGGTAAAACTCATCCCATTTGCGGTAAAATGCATCTATCTTTTTCGTCAGCTTTCCTTCGCCGCTGTTCTTTTTTATAAGAAGCGAAGCAAGCATTGGTGTTAAAGTGAATGAGAACAGGAGAGAGAACAATGTAGAGAATGCTGCCGCCAATGCAAGCTCTTTCATAAATCTTCCTACCATCGAAGACATATTAGCGATGGGAAGAAAAACCACAACGTTGGTTAATGTTGCAGCTATAACCGCAACGGCAACTTCGGAGGTTCCTTTTATCGATGCTTCTTTCGGAGTGTTTCCGAGACTCTTATGCCGGAAGATATTTTCGATAACAACCACCGAGTTCGACACGAGCACACCGACCGAGACTGAAATACCCATTAGCGACATTACATTCAACGTCATATCGAACATCTGGAACAAAAGGAAAGTTGAAATAATAGAAGCCGGCATCGAGAGCGCAACGATTATAGTCGAGCGGATATTGAATAAGAAGATAAACAGAATAAGCGATGTTAAAATTATACCGAGTATAATGTTGCTCATCGTATCTTCAACCGAGCTGCGTGTAAAGAGCGAATTATCACTTACGATTTTAAGCGTTACTCCTTCGGGCAGCGATGACTGAATATCGGGCAATGCTTCTCTTACAGCATCCGATACATCAACTTCGTTACCGTCCGAGCTTTTAATTATCGAAAGACGCACTGCGTTCGAATCGCTTATCTGTGTTTCCGCATCGAAGTAAACTGCTCTTTTACGGATTTCTTTTCCGGTATCTTCTACGTTTGCAATCTGGTCTAATTTTTTATTACCGAAAGCCGTCGGTATTTGTAAGTTCTTTATTTCGTCAACACTCTTAAACTTGCCTTTAACTCTAACGGTATATTCCTGGTCGTTTATCTTGAATGTTCCGCTGGGTAAATCGATGTTTTGCGCACTTAAGATTCCGAGAAGCTGCGGAAGCGAAATAAGATTTTCGTAAACAACCTTGTTATCCAAAGCAACACGAATTTCACGTTCCTGCCCGCCTGTAATCTTAACATCAGCCACACCGTTTATCTGAGAGAACCTGTCCTTTAGTTTTGTATCGGCAAGATGATAAAGAATTCTCGGGTCAACATCGTCGCCGCTTAAAACCAAATCCATTATGGGTGCTGCTTTAAGGTCAATCTTCTGGATTATCGGTTTCTTCGCATCCGATGGAAGCTCGTTAAGTATCTGGTCGACTTTATCTTTCACTTCCTGGTTTGCAACGTTAACATCTTTGGTAAGCTGAAACTCGAGCATTGTAATTGCAACACCGTCCAGGTTGTAAGATTCAATCCGCTTTATCTGGCTGATTGTCGAAACGGCGTCTTCAATTTTTTTCGTAATAAGAGTTTCGGTTTCCTTCGGACCGGCACCGGGATAAATAGTTGTGACCGTAACAAAAGGAATTTCAACTTCAGGTAAACGGTTTAATTGTAATGTAAAAAAAGCGAGTCCGCCGAAGATAATAAATACCATCAAAATCATTGTGGTAAGTATCGGGCGGTTTACTGAAAGCTTTGATAAGAACATTTTACCTCCTCTTTACTTTACCACTTTAATTTTAATTCCGTCGGTTAAGCGGGCAGTACCTTTTACGATTAACTTATCGCCGGGCTTTAGTCCGCTGCTTATTTCGTATAGAATTCCGTTTTCGTTTTTTACGGTTACGTATCGTTTTTTCGCTTTGTTTCCGTCGGCTACATAAACATAGTATTTCGAATCTTCTTTTTTAACAAGATTGCGCGGAACAACAATGGCATTATCGTTTTCGTAAATAATAATTTTGATGTCGGCTGTTGTTCCAGCCATAATTTCGCGCTTGCTGTTATCGAACAAAAGATCGGCATAGAATGCCTGTTTCATCGGGTCGACACTTAACGAGAGGTCGGCGACTGTTCCGGAAAAAGTTTTTCCGCCAACGGTTGCAAACACTTTCATTCCTTTTTTCAACTGCATTCTTTCCTTTTCCGAAAGCCATATTCGTATTTTCATTTTATTCAGTTGTGCTATTGTAAACAACGGCTTTTTAGCTTTAACGTTATCGCCTTCGTGAACCATTATTTCGGTTATTATACCGTCGTAAGGTGCATCTAACTTCAGCATATCTTTCATTGTTTCGTAGTTGCGTTTATCTACAAGATATTTTGTTTCGGCTCCTTCGAATTGTGCTTTTGCAATTTCACCTTTCTCATAAAGTGCTTTCATCCGTTCGTAGGTTCTCTTCGAATTTTCGTAAGCAGTTTTTGCCTGCTGATACTGTGAAGCAGGTGCATCTTCGGGAAATTCAATTATTATCTGATTTTTCTTCACGTAATCTCCGGGTCTCACATGTATTTTTTCTATTCTTCCGCCAATCATTGCACCTACGGTTGTTTCTTTAATACCGCGGAACTTACCGAAGAACGTAAGGAATTTTTCGAACCTTTGTGGAGCTACCGTTTCTACTACAACGGGAATTCCTTCTTCTTTCTGAATTTGTTCCATACTTTTCGAACCGGATTTTTCATCGTCGGAACATCCGGTTAAAAAGATAAAAGCTGAAAGTATTGTTAATGCAAGTAATAAAACTTTGTTAGTATTTCCGAACATCTTTATACCTTTGGTTTCTTTTTTATAAAAATTCTATTTGTTTAAATAATTGTTAATGTAATCGTAGTATTTAGGATCGAAGCGTCCCACCAAATCGTACAGCTCTGCTTTTGCAATAATGTAATCGTGCACTGCATTTGTATAATTCACTTTTGCCTGGCTTAATTGAATATCGGCATCCTTCAGCTCAAGCTGACTGCCTTCGCCTTCCTTATATCTGCTATCTGCAATCTCGTATGCGCGCTGTGCCAACTCAACATTCTTTTTCATTGTTTCAATCTGTTGCTTTACCCGTCGTAAGTCGTTAAGCTTGGCTTTAACCTGAGTGATAATCATATCTCTAAGTGTACTAATCTGTTCACCGGTTTGCATTGCTACAATCTCATCCTGCTGTACTTTGTTCGATGTTCTGCCGCCCTGGAACAGGTTAATCGAAAAGTTAACACCGACGATTGAGGAACGATAGTTCTGAAAGTTCCAATCGTCGCTGCTGCCTGCGTATGTGTAATTACCGAAAGCGGTAACGGTTGGCCAATAGTCACTCGAAGAAATCGCAACAAATTCTTCGTCCAATTGCTTTTTAATTTTCAGAGTTGAAAGATCCAGATTCGAAGCAAGTGCCTCGTCAATCAGGTCCTCGTCCGATGGAATTTCATCTTCGGTATATTCCATGCTGCCTATTATTTCCAGGTCGGTGGATTGATTCATCATCAATAAAACTTTAAGTTGATTCTTTGCATTCTCGAAAGCATTTTTAAGTCGTAAGATAACCGGGCGGATATTTTCGACCTGCACTTTTGCCTGCATTACCGCAAACTCGGGAACCATACCTTCTTCGTACATTGCCTGTGTGTTTTGTAAATGTGCCTCTGCGTTTTCGAGACGGCTTTCGGCAATTTTCAAAAGGTCTTTGGCAAGCAGCACTCCGTAAAATGCTTTCTTAACAGTAACTACTGTTTTCGAAACGGTTCTTTTAAGATTTTCCTTTGAAAGATTCAAATAAATTTCGGATGCGCCTATTCCTCTGAACACCGCCGAGTTAAACAATATTTGAGTGACCTGCACGGTTGCCTGATAGTTGTTTGTAAGAGCAAATGCCTGCAAGGTTGTTTCCACAGGTAAAAACTTGGAATTATCCCTTGGAAGAACTCCCTCGTTGAACAGAATCGAGTAAACCGAATTGTTCAGTAATGAACCGAAATCCGGAAACGGGAATCGCGGCTTTTCGATGTAGCGGGTATAACCCGCCGATATATCGACCGATGGAAGAGCATAACCGAATGCTTCGGAAACTCTTGCCAAAGATTTTTCGACATCCATTTTTGCAATTTTAACTTCGCGGTTATTTTGTAAAGCAATTTCAATCGCCTGATCGAGTGTAACGCTTTGTGTCTGTCCGAATATATTTACGGATAAACCCCAAAGTATTATCGGCAAGGTGATTGAAAGCAATTTGTTCTTTAACCTCATTTTACTTTACCTTGATTTTAGTGTTACAAAATCATTTGATTTTTATTCCGTCAATTATGTATGAAGTAATCCGTTTTACTTCCTGTGCAATTACATCGAAGTCCACTTCGTGAGCAAATTCCGCATCTGAGTTTATATAGTGATTATTAAAAATGGCAGGAATTAAATCGCTTAAGTCTTTAGCAAGCTGTTTCGCGTTGTGCCGTTTGAATTCCTTTTTTGCTATACCTTCTTTAAGGACCGAATGAAAAATATCACGCTGCCGCTTCTGGAAATCGGGGAAAGACTGCCGGATAACTTTGCTTATTTCGAGGTAAGTGGAAAGTCGTACGGTGTATTTTACAGTGCGCTCGCGAATGAACTCAATTAAGCAATTAATTGCCCGTATAAGTTTTTTACTTGCCGGCAAATTCTCATCGTAAATCTTCTTTTGATGTTCCATGTGCGAGGCAATCTCATCTTCTATTATTTCCCTGAAAAGTGCTTCTTTACTTTCGAAATAATAGTAGAGCGAGTTTTTTTTCATCCCCAGCATTCCTGCTATATCTTCCAGAGTAGTTTTGTTATAGCCGTATGCTGCAAACGATTTAATGCCAGCCCGCTTTATCAATTCCTTTTTTTCGTCAAACTTTTTCATGTTGTTTATTCAATTTTTCGAACTTTTTAATCAAAGGTTCGAAAACCTAAAAATAAAAAATTATAAAGTCAAGCAAATCCGGTTGATAATTATGCGAGCGGTATTATTTTGTGATATTCGGTACAGGTTGAACTTAATTTTAAATGGAAGTGGAAAAACCGATTTTCTTCTGTGGTTACTTTGTCGATTGTGATATTAAACCTCACCCTAAATCCCTCTCCCCCGCATAGCGGGATTTTCAAATTGGCAAGGAGAGGGGCTGGGGGTGAGGTCTGCTGACAGGGGCAACAATGCTTCACAAAAACTTTTCTGCAAAATCTCAAAAAAAGCATTTGCCTTTTTGCTCCATTATTAATAAAATGAGTTGGGAATAAACTGGAGGTGGTATGAAGACACTTTTTATACTAATTGTAGTTTTTGCACTTTCCACATTAGCTCAAGCACAGGCAAAAATAGAAACCGACATAGATTTTGCATACCAGAATGCAAAGAAGGGAATTTACTGGGCGCTGTCGAACATACCCGAGAAGAAATCGAAGCTTGAGAAAGATTTGATTGCTGATGATAAACTCATTGCAAGCGTAAAATTGGAAAAGGAGTTTAACGGTGTGAAAGTACATTCTAAAGGGCACTACTTAACCAACACGGTTGAGATTGTTATCTACCGCTCGATTGATTCTCTTAAAAAATACGGGTATTTGAAGGAAGAGGAGAAAGAAGAGGAATAATCTGAAAAGAGAGGGAAGTCAGTTCTTATTAAACTTAGCTTCCAATTCTACTGCAAATGAATTGGCGAGGGCTTCAACGTCTTCTTCTTTGCCTGAAAGATCCTTTTAGTAGTGAAGAGATGACATCTTCGCTTTATGAAAAAATGTCATCTCTAACTTTATTGTCTGGGCGACCTGGCAGGTCGCCCTACATAATTTTACTTCAGCAGGATCATCTTCTTTACTTTATAATAATCTTTTGCTTCTATCGAGTAGAAGTATATTCCGCTTGCAAGATTCCTTGCATTGAAGTTTACTGTGTATATTCCTGCCGGCTGTTCCTTGTTTACTAACTCTGCTACTACTTTCCCCAATGCATCGTAAACTTTTAGTCTTACCATCCCCCGTTCCTTTATTGAGTATCTTATTTGCGTTGACGGGTTGAACGGGTTTGGATAGTTGTCGTAAAGTTTGTTCTCTTTCGGTAGTATGTTTTCATCTTTTGTGTTAGTAAGATGATTACCTCGTTTCATTACATAAGCCGTGTCTGTTTCATATCTTCCTACAGTTTTTATTATGTAAGCTTTCTTGTCCTGGTTCCCCGGTGTTGAGGCAAATGTAAAATTAATTATATCGCCCGGGTATATCTCTGCATAATCCTGATCTACATTTAACAGCTTGTCTTTTACATCGCCGTATGTTTTATGAACAGCACTTATCATATTCAGAGTTTTTGTTCTTGCAGTTCTTAAGTTCTTTACTATCGTCAGGTAATCTATATCAATATCATGCAGAAGTAGTATCTCAAGGTAACCGTTTTGTAATGCTCCTAATCTTTTACATATTATGCTCATATTAGGTCTGATAAAGAAGTTACCGAAGTTCTGATACTTTCCCTCTGCATCTTTATTTTTGTTGCTTATAAACCTTAAAATGCCTGTTATTTTCTTTGCCGGTGGTGATTGCTGTGCCCCGAGTATCAAATTATCACCTCCGCCGCTTCCCATATTCTTTATCTCTATCTTTAATATGTCTCCCTGCTTGAACTCATATTTAACGCTGTCTAAATCGCTTAATACATTTGTTACATCTAATGTATCGTTAAGTGTAATAGTAAAGGGCAGAAGTGGTTTGCGGTAGTTTATTATCTCACCCTCATCTGTAACTGCGGCATACTCATTTTGGTTTACCCTTGCTTCTATCAGTTGTGTTTGGTCTAACCAGGTGTGTTCCGTCTGAGGTTCGTGAATAACAAAGTTGATATTTCCGTTCTCAGGAGTAATAGGTTTATTGATCAAGTAATAATCAGTAACATCCGTACCGGGGTTACTTAGTGAAGTAATAAGCAGCGTGTTTTCATCAACAAGTTCATTGCCTATTTGAAATCCTAAAGTAGGGCAGCCGGTGCAGTTATCATCTATCCATATTGTTCTGTTCATAAAGCTGCTGCCTGCCGGATTACTAACATTGCAGTCTATTGATGCCAAAGGAGCATCTGCTACCGATGGAGCTATATATACATCACAATAACTTCCGTGAGGAGTATAATAAGAACCGGGAGGCAAATTGTGGGGTGTCCACGTATAAGTTAAATTACCATTGCCCTGGGAAAGCACACAAGTAATTCTTGTTGTAGCATCCCTGCAAACCGGGTCCGGGTCTTGTGTTAGTTCAGAAATTAATGGCGGAACAAGAGGAATACCCAATACTCCATATTTTCTTAAGTTTGGATCAAAGGGTGCCCATTTGTTTATTGTTTTTAACATACTATATTTAATGTAATAAAAATATGTTTTAAGAGTTATGGAACTTTCAGTAGTCGTTTTATTTACCCAGCGAACGGCTAAATTTTCATCATCAATAGAATATCCCTCTGAAGTAATAAACCATCCTAAAGGTGTCTGTGCAAAACCGTTTACTGTAGTTTGGACTATGTATCTGTCACAAATATAATCCCCTGCAGATATATCTGGTCTTGGTGGTGTTAAAAAATTAATCTGAACATCTTCATTAACTCTAGTTAAAGATGCGATTCCTTCATCATATGAATATTGTGGATTTACTAGTACATAAACACTTGCAACAGATTTAGCTGCGTCCAAACGACCCCATCCATAAAGATCATCCTTGCCTGCTGTGCCTATATCAGTTGCATTGGAAGTTATAAAGTCTTTTACTTGCTGTTCTGTGAGATTTGGATTTACAGATAAAATAAGAGCGGCCACACCACTGACTTGAGGACATGCTGCGGATGTCCCTTCGAAATCGGACATGTCATTACCAGAATTTTCCCCAGCGCTTCCCATTCTGTCTAATGTTCTTATATCCTGATTGCCACCTATAGCTGCAATATCAATTCTGCTGCCTCTAGAGCTATAATCTGTTATGGTTCCAAATTTACTTAAAGCGCTAACGCATAATACACCGGTGACATTGGCAGGAAATTCAATAAAACTTCCCGTATTACCGGCTGCGAAAACTACTACACTGCCTTTACCGTTTCGTCCATTTGTTCTTGCATTATTTATGGCGTTAGTTATATTCGGCCAAGTAAAACCATATTGCGTATAACCCCAGGAATTACTCAGCACATCAGCATTTCCCTCATTCCATGCCCAGTTAATTCCATCAGCAACCTCATCGTTAGTAGTATTAGGTGCAAAAATATTTACTGTTAAAATTTTAACATTTGGAGCAACTCCTCTTATATTAATGTTATTGTGTGATGCAGCTATTATTCCCGCACAAGCTTCTCCGTGATAGGCAGTGTTATACCAAGGGGCACCATTTCCACCAGTGTTAGGAGTATACCCTCCAACTATTCTACTATTTCCACTTCCATCTTTAAGATCATCGTGCATTTCTACTCCGTTATCAATTACAGCAACTTTAATACCCGAGGAACCTTTTGTAATATCCCAGGCTTCAGGAGCATCAATGTCAGCATCCACTACACCACCAATATCAGTTTTTTTATAATTATTTAAATAATATTGATATGGATAAAGAGGATCATCGTTGTGTACAATATTTGCAATGAAATCAGGATAACAATACTCAACGATACCGCTTTCATAAATTTCATTTGCCAAAGATACAATATCAACATTAACACCATTAACCTTTAGCTGTGGAGTACCATAATATGTACTATCAAACACAGCTCTTCCTTTTAGTATTTTTTCAAGATCATTTTTAGTACTTCCTTTTTTGAGTTTGAAAGAAATTCGATTTGTTGGTTTAAGAGTAGTTTCACCATTTGCTGTATAACCAAAAGAGTACCACTCGAGATCATATAGAGTTAATCCTATATTCTTTAAAATTTCATTTTCAGGTTTCGATTGAGCTTTTTGAAAAATAAGAACTGTTATTCGTTGGTTTCCTGAAATAATTGCTTTATCTAGCCCAAGAATATTTTTGTAAGTAGAAGCGACGTTCTTAAAATATTTCCCCTTTTTAAAAACAATAACAAAAATAGAACGATCGAATTCAATACTAACCTTTTGATCTCCTGCCCAAAAGAAATTATCAATAGAAGGAGGTATAGCAGAAGTGATACTAACTGTAACTAATACGATAATTGTAATAATTATTCGTTTCATTTTTTGCTCCTTTTTTATGTAATCCTTCTGATTGGAAAAAGATTACATTATTGTTATTTTTAATTATCAAACAAAAAGATGCCCCGTTTGTGAATTCAAACGTCAATCTCTCAGCATCATTTGTTTGAATACTACAACCGTCATTGTGTTACCAGCACATTGACGGTTTTTTATATTGCTCTCACATATTCACCTCCTTTTAGTTGATCTTATATATTTCCCCATCCTGACATTACGAGGATTATTTGTATAAAATCCAGTGGAATCATAAGAAACAGGATAATAGTCTATTATTTTTCCATTCATAGCATCTACTTTAACAAGCCATGCTTTCTCTCCATTTTGCAAATCAAAAGCTATGTCAGGAGTTATAAATAATGTTCTGTTATCTTCAGCGACAGTAATTCTGTCAGAATTGTAAAGATTATTTAGTAATACCCGTATTGTCTTATTTTTTACATCATAACGCCAAACCTTTCCAGAACTAGGTAGATTAAAAAGATATCCTCCTGGGTCGCTTATATATACACTCTGTCCATCAGGGCTCATACTAAGCTTTGAAAATGCACCAACTCTATATTCTTCTATTATCTTCTTTATAGTTAGATCAATTACAAAAAAAGATCCAAAACCTCCTAATCCTCTCCAATTCCAAGCAGATAAAAATAGAAATTTATCATTTGGAGTAATGACAAAATCTACGTCGTTTAGGTTTGGATAATTATTACTGTTAAATATTCTTATGGTTTCAATCAATTTCATTGAATCAAGACTGTAAATTCCAAATCCAACAAATTCACGGTTCTCTACAAATCCAAAATAAATTCTATTTTTAGTTTGCGAAGTAAAGAGACCAGAATATGAATCAAAGATAGAAGAAGTATCTGAATGAATTAAACTCAATGAATTTCGTTCAAATATATCTATTCCCTTATAACCATAAGCAATCAAGTATTTTTCATCCAAACTCTTAACTAATGCAGTCTTTGCATACTGAAGCGGAACACTATTGCGAATAAATAGAGGATTAACATTACAGGAATAAATAGAATAATTGGCCCCCCTTCCCCAACATGAATACCAAGTACTATAATCAGGGGAGAATTCAATTGTCCAAGGAACTCCAGGGGCAGTAATCATACTATCAATTAATTCTAGTGTGTTTGCATTGAGAATCCAGAGCCCTGCTTTTGTCCCATCCATAGAAAGATACAATACGGCATCATCGGGCAAGGGCGGCGGGGGTTCAACTTTATTACTATCTATTGTATCACAGGAAGTTAAATTTAAAAACAAAACCGGTATCATTATAGATATGAAAGGTACAGTAGGTTTAATAATGGCATTAAAAAATTTTAATTTCCCAGAACAGAATGTATTAAACTCTGTTATACTAAATATAGAATTGACCTTAATAAGAAGTGTTTTTTCTTTATTTGAAAACTTTTTCATTGCCCATTACCCCGGTAAATAACATATTCAATTTATCAAAAATTATTCCTATAAAAAACACTCTGTAAAAGCTATTTTTTTTTTTTTTTTTTTTTGAGTAAAAATGTAATACTAAGGCCTGTAAAAACTAACCGTTGTAAAAAATATTGGCGGGAAAATTATAAGTAA
>JAJRSV010000349.1 GCA_024278655.1 Bacteroidota bacterium
CTATCTGTATCAGAACTTGATTGAGAAAAAATATAAGTTACATTGCTAATAATAAATAATACAAACAGTAGATAAACACTTGTTTTCATAAGAAGCCTAACTATTATTTAACCCGCAGCATTATACTGCGTTGAAGTTGTTATATCTGCAATTATTACAAAAAACTTTCTTAAGTTTTCTTTATCTGATTTCGCAGAATGATGTTTATTATTATATAGAATAAATTCTTTTATACATTTAACGTACGATTGAATATTCTTTGAAGTGTAACTGCCGGAGCGAATTCTTTCCCTAACTTGCATAAGTAGTTTCGGCTTGTTCGTATCCTCATCAAAAGAAGATTGGTTATTGTGGTATGTAATCCCGTAGCCCAGCTTATTCCTCCCAAAATAAAATATGCTGTAATGAAACTAAGAGTTTACGGTTTAATTGTCAATACCGGGCATTAACAAAATGGAAAGAATTTATAACCCGGTTCAAACATTGCCAAGCGGGTTCCGGTTCGGTATATGCGTATAAAAAAAGCAGCCGGCAAACAGGTATGCGTTACGCCGGCTGCTTAAATAATTTTTCAGATGCCGTTTGTTTTTTGTTCCCTGTTTTTTTCAGGGGCATCCGTTGCACTCTAAAGCTGAAGCATAAATGCAAGCAGGTCTTTCTTTTCCTGTGCATTCAGATTCAAACCGAGAATAAGATTGAAGAACTCGATTGTGTCTTCCAGTGTAAGTAATCTTCCGTCGTGTAAATACGGCGGCGAATCTTTTATACCGCGGAGCGGAAATGTTTTAATCGGTCCGTCGGCAGAAGCCATCATACCGTTTATCATTTTCGGTTTATAGAAACGCTCTACCTTTAAATTGTGCATTAAGTTATCGGTGTAATACGGAGCGGGATGGCAGGTACCGCACTTTGCTTTTCCGAAAAACAACTCCTGTCCGCGCAGCTCCGACTCGGTGGCTTTTTCCGGGTCAAGCATACCATAAACATTCAGCTTCGGTGCGGGCGGAAAGTCCAGCAATGCCTGGAACTCAGCCATAAAATGCACCTGGCTTGCACGCTCGAGAATGTTAACACCTTTCTTTGTTGCAATTACCGGGTCGCCGTCAAAATAAGCCGCGCGCTGCTCGAACTCCGTAAAGTCTTCAACGGTTTTAAGAGCACGCTGCGAACCGAACAGACGCTGAACATTAACACCGCGCAGTGTGGGAGTATCGATACGGTGCCGGAATTCCTGCGGACGGATATCGCCGACTAAGTGAGTAGATGCATTCGTGTGCCCGTTTACATGGCAATCGAAGCAGGAAACGCCGAGACTCGGTCTTTCGGAGCGCCGGTCTTCAGTCTGGTTGAACTGCTGCTGCGGGAACGGTGTAACAAGCAGCCGCAGTCCTTCAAGCTGCTTCGGGTTAAGTATGCCGTTGAACAGCTCGTAGTAGTTATCGTTTGTTACAACTTTTCCCTGCGAAACATCGCCGAGGTCGGGACGAGTGGTCAGGTAAATCGGCGGCGGATACTCGGGTAAAAAGTGGTCCGGCAAATCGAAGTCAAGGTCGAAGCGTGTAAGATCGCGCCCCACCTGCTTTTTAATTTCTTCGATGTGGTATTTGGGAAAAACCATTCCGCCTTCGGCATGGTTCGGATGCGGAAGCGGATAGAATCCTGCAGGGAAAAGGTCTTTCTCGCGAATCTCTTCAGGACTCATTGCCGCAAGCTCTTCCCATGTTACATTTGCCGGAAGCTTAACGCGCACACCTTCCTGAACGGGTTTGCCTTTGGACATTGTAACACCTTTGGCGGGTCTGTTGCTCAGGTCGTAGCGTTCATTCAGCAGGTCCATCTGCCTCTTCATAACTTCGGGTTTGGCGGCTTTCATCCGCTCCATTATAGAGGCAAAGTCCTCGTTTATTACTACGGGAGCATAGCTCGATTTCTTCATCCCCGTTTCCTGCGGAGCAAACATACCCATTACGGCGAGCACCGCAACGAGCAAAAACAACAGTAACAAACTGTATCGCGAAGTGATATACTTCATAGCTTGTTCCTCCTTTTTGTTGTAGGTTTGTTTGTACGGTACCTAACAGGAAGAAGATAAGCGCAGGGTAGGTCCCGCACACTGCACTTAATTAATACATCAGAATTTAATAACTCAGGTTTAACCATGCAAGCATCAGAAAACCGTGCACAGCAATTAGCAAAAGGAGAGATTGCGGCTGTACACATCCGTCTTAGTTTCAAAACATTTTATTCAACCCGGAAAAGAAAAGGATGGAAAAGAATCCGGGAAAAGAGTGTTACCGGAATGCGGCGGTAAAAAAAGTCTTTAACTTAAGAGACTGTGTGAAAATTAGCAATTTACATTAACACCGGAATTTAGCGACTGTTGCGTAACTTGAAATGTAACCATGAACTTGTTTCGGGGTATTACACCAATTGGTTTGAGATGCTGAAATAAATTCAGCATTAAAACGATTAGTTCTGCAACAGACTCTTTATTCCGGTGATATTAGGCGAAAAACCCAACTTTCGTTAAACGGTTTTAACCGTTTTAACACACCCTCTTAAATCAACGGTCAGGCGGTATTCATTTAATCATCAAAATAACTTGTATCGTGAATTTTAATTCCGGCAACCGGCAGCATAATATTATAAAGTTCCGAAAAACTTAAGGAAGTATCCACCTGCGTTATAATACTTTGCAAACCCGATTGATTTACTTTTCTTGTAAAAAACTGCAGGTTCTGAACACCTCTGTAAGAGTATATAACAGGACTGTATCCACCCGAATTAGGTCCTTCATTTATAAAGGAATAAAAACCCGACCAGATTATTTTAGGAGGAAACTGATGATCAGCCCATTGTAAAAGTTTGATGTTCAGATTATTCGTCAGGGAATCAAATTCCATCATCCGGAGTTTGAATCCGAGGTTCGAAAGAAAATCTGTCATTTGATTTTCGGTAAACGATAAAGACAACGATTCATAAGCTTCCTTTAGCTGCGCGGCGGAAAATCTATAATCCATCCCCACTGCCATAGTAGTATCGATATGCAGACTATCGGTAAACAGCCAGCTAAATGTAACCGGCTCGAATTCCAAATTTGTAACCAAATCTCCCACATCGTACAGCTTTCCGTTCGAAGTATCGCCCAAAACGCAAATAACAAACTTCTGCGGCTGCATTTCAGACCATTGTTTCAGTTTAACAGCTATGTCCAACCCGGTAATATTATCCTGCGTTACCGGATTCGAATCATCTTTTGAACAGGAAGACAACAATGAGATTGTAAATAAAACTGTTAGTAATAAAACTATTTTGTTTTTCATTTTTTAACTTTAATAGTTGTTATTTAATTTCACTTCAACTAAGGAGCTTGCTTTGAGAATTGATAGTGTGATGTTTTATTTGCTGCCACAGTCTCTCACCGGTAAGTCGTTTCGGATTGTATGTACCCCTAACTAATAAGAATCGTCGAATGTTATTTTGAATCCGGTATCCCAATTTACATCTCCCAATATAAATTTTACCCGGAATGAAATTAGGAGTTTACGGTTTAATTGTCAATATCACATCTGTCCAAAACGATAAAAAAAGGATCCCTCAGATAAGATTGGTAAATTAGTTTCACAAAAAATAAACAAACCAAAATTATCGAGGGATCAATGGTAAATGTAACACTTTTCAGTCAGATATTAAATTATATAGA
>JAJRSV010000350.1 GCA_024278655.1 Bacteroidota bacterium
TCGCTTTCGATAAAAACCTGCTGTTTACCATGAAGTAATATGTGCCCGAGTTCGTGTAATAAGCTAAACCAAAATATATCTACCCATTTCCCTCTCATTGTTATCATTATTACAGCTTTATTTTTGTTCAACCAAAACGAAGCACCATTTGCACAAGTATTTGGCAGGTGCGGTACAAGAACCAAAGCCACCCCGGCATCGGAAAATTTTTGTACTAATTTTTTGTAGAATTTTCCTGGAGAAGCAGTAGTTATTTTCCTGATATCAGGAATCAATCTAAGGAGTTTCTGAGCATCAAACGGCTTGGTTTCAATTTTATAAGCTTCCGTTTCTCCCATACGCAACCAGGAAATGAGAGCTTGCGGTGTAACTTTATGAGTTTTACTTATACTTTTCCTAAACAGGGCTTTGTAACGTTTTATATTATCCAGATTAGTAAGCGAAGTGACAGCTAAAAACTTATGGAGTTCATCCACCTTATCTGTCGGTTTCGTTTTCGGTTTTACATAACCCAATTTAGCAAGTTCATTGTAACAAAATTTTGTTATGAGCGGAGTTTCCTTCTTTTTTTTATTCCGGTTTTTCTCCTCCTCCAATCTTGCTAAAGTTAATCGATACTCTGATTCCAAACCTGACCAGATATGCGCCGGAACACCTGTTACTTTTTCCAACTGCAGTGCAGTATCGGGAGTAATTGCCTTATCCCCTTTAAATATGGCACTTAGTTTTGCAGCCGGTCTGTTCATTCTTCTTGCTAATTCGTCTTTCCCCATTCCCAGGTCTTCTAACACTTCTTCAAGAAATTCACCGGGAGGAATAGGGAGATCGCTATATATTTCTTTAGTCATCATAATGTTTACTTATCTCTTCAACTTTTACTATTTCAAGATTTTTTTCCTTAAGTGTAAAAATTAAACGGTAAAAGCCTGTTAATTTTATTGCCCAGTATCCTTTTCTATCACCTTTTAAAGGGTGACACCTGAGAGCACGAATAGATTTTAATTCTTCAAAATCTTTTGCGTGTTTAATAATATTAATTCGCTGAATATATTTTCTGCCAACCTGTTCTCCATAAGCTCTGAATGCTAAATCTGAGAGTTGATATTGTTTCCGCAGCGTACTTGTTCTGAATTCTATTTCCAATTCCAGCCCACAGAATATGATACTATTTTACCTTTGGGGTAAAGCAAATATAGAATAAAACTTTAATAGTAGCAAGTTATTTCCTTTACCTCTAAGGTAAAGGTTATTACAATTATAATCTCTGATTTATTTAGGATAAAACCGGTGAGAACTATCGGCTTTTGTAATAACACTTCGATATCGAAAGCATTCTCAACCTCACCCTTTATCCCTCTCCTTGGTAAGGAGAGGGAATTTTAGAGCCCCTCTCCTTTTACAAGGAGAGGGGTTTGGGGTGAGGTCAAAAAGCTTTTACACTTATTTTTATCGTCTCATCCCTCCCCTTATCATCAAGACATGTAATTTTCAGTTCGCCAGGTTTCGGGTTGAAGAATATTCTTTCACCCGGTTTGCTTTTCGCAAAGTAGTTATCATTCAGAAACCAGTAGTGAGTCTTTACCGTTCCGTCCGATTCGGCTAACAGCAGCATTTCCTGTCCCGAGTTTTCTTCAATCATATATTCATAATCCTTCGAAGGCGATACTATTTTCGGTCCTCCGTCTGAATATTTAGCCGTACACTCAGGGTTGTGTTCCGGAGGCAGTCCGAAGCGAATATCGTTAGACAGATACCACACCGTTAATTCGGGTGAGTAAACCGGATATACTTTTTTCCTGTATCCGTTTTCCGGCAAACACTCCGGACAGTACTGAACCGATTCATCGAGACTAACATAAACCGGTTTGTGTACGGTGCATACTTCGTTATGCGAAACACCTTCGATGTAATAATCGGTTGTTGTAGCGGGACAATAGGCGGTAGGGAGCAAACCGGTTTCGGCGCACACCTCTCTTTCGTAAACATCTCCGGGCTGCTCAAATAAATTATTCGATGATGAATTATCTACTGCATCGAACAAATCCGTAAGCAGCGGCACTGCCATTTCAGCACCGGAAAGATGCGGCGAACCCCTGCCGTCGAAATTGCCGAGCCATACTCCGATAGTATAATTTTTATTGAACCCGATTGCCCAGGCATCACGCTTGCCGTACGAAGTGCCGGTTTTCCATGCAAAGCGCGGCTGCTCGTTTTCATCAAGATTCCTTAAAAGCTCGTCGGATGATTTGCCCGATAAAATATTTGCAATCAAAAATGAAGATGCGCCGGAAAAAAGATTAATACTTTTGTCATCGGCATCTTTTGTAAAATGTAATGAATGCAGTTCTCCGTTACGGGCAAATGCAGAATACAACCTGGTCAGCTCTTCCAGCGTAACGCCGCATCCGCCAAGAATAACCGAAAGCCCGAATTGATTTTTTCTTTTAGAAATATCTTTAAACCCGCTTCGTTCCAATAAAGAAATAAATTTTCCCAGCGTGATTTTCGAAAGAAGCCGGACAGCCGGAATGTTAAGTGAGTTAAGCAATGCAAACTCAGCCGTTACGCTGCCACGGTATTTAAGGTCATAATTATCCGGCTCATATCCGTGAAAGTCGGTTGGTATATCAAGCAGCTTCATTTTCGGTGTAAGTATTCCCCTGTCGAATGCAAAGGCATACAAAGCGGGCTTAAGTGTCGAGCCGGGAGAACGGACAGCGGTTATGCCGTTAATTTGTCCCGACCTTGAATCATCGTAAAAGTTAGATGAACCGCAGTAACCGACAACCGAAGAATTTTTATTATCGATAATTATCACCGCTCCGTTCGATACATCCATCGATGAAACCCTGTTAACATAATTCCACAACAGGTTCTCCGCAATTTTCTGAGTTTTAAGATCAAGCGTTGTTTCAATCCTGCTTCCTTTATAACGGTCTTTTACAAAGTAACTGAAGTGCGGGGCAAGTTTCGGTACCGGGTATCTGTTTGCAGCAACCGGTTCATCCAAAGCATCGAGTAAATCTTTTTCGGGGAATATTCCTTCATCGATAAATTTATGAATCCATTTGTTACGTTGTTTAACTGCATTGGTAACCGAACGATCCAACCGCAAAGAGTTCGGATTGTTCGGGATAACGCATAATAA
>JAJRSV010000024.1 GCA_024278655.1 Bacteroidota bacterium
AAAGGAAGAATCTTTTTAGTATCAGAGATTTTAATTTCATTTGAGTCATCAGTTAATAGTTGGAATTATTATTGTGGTTTCATTTCCGGTTAAGGTATCAAATAGTCTTAAGCTAAGACCATCCACACCCTGGTTTATATCTATTATAAAATTACCTATTTCAAAAGTACCTTCCGTGAGGTCAGATTCACCAAAAATCTGATCGACAATTCTTCTTGATAACTGACTAAGTATCTGTCTGTTTAAGTTTGCCTGAAAATCGGAAAAAGGATCCAGCGAAGCTTCTTGTCCTCCATCTGTTAACTTATCCTGTGCCTGTGCCTGTGCAAGCATCCAGTTTCCGTTCAATGGGCTTCCGCCAAACGATGGATTCACAGGCTGATAAATTAACTGCTGTGCCGACGCACTGCTGCATATAAATATAAAAATGATAATAGGTAAGAAATGGAATATTTTTTTTCTCAATGTTTATAACTCCTCTTTTATAAAAATAAGGATTAGTAAATACCTGTTCCCATTAAATCATCACCCTGCAATTGTTTCTGAACCTGTTCGTAAACTTCTAAATAGCTTATTACTTTGCTAACTGCATATTTAGCATTTTCTTCTATTACTTCGTATCTCGCTTGCAGGAATTGTTGATATACTATAGAGTCTTCTACCTTTACTGTTACTCTGGTTCCTCGTCCCGGTAAAGGATTTTCATAAATAGTTATCGGTAATTTCGCAACAGATTCAGGTGGATTCCAATTCTGATAAAACAGGTCGTAAAAATCTCTGCCGATTTTAGTTTGCGTAGCGTCTACTATAATTCCTTGTAGTTCTATTTCGTTTTCGGGATGAACGTTTAGAATGTAGTTTGCATTTGAGTATAAGGTTGTACCCGGGCCCCAAAGCATAAAAAGGATATAAATATGTACGCCGATAACTGTCATAAGATTTTTATTGTATATAAATATACATATTTTCCAAAACTGTAAATAGGTTTTTTCTAATAAATAGCTTTAACAATTATTATGCCTGTAATTGTATAATTTATGCATTAAAATTCGTCGTATTTTCAACTTTGAAAATGCATCGGAAACAATTGTCTCTCAGAATGAGACAGAGAAAGCTGAAAAGTCTAATAATTAGAAAATTTAGTGAAAATATTTTATGTGTTATAACCAACTAACTTGCTTGAGTTAAACAATTTATCCGGTGTTTTGCTTGAGCGAATAATTTCAATTCAGGTAAAGATGTTACAGTCGAAATTGGTTTTAAAAGTAAAATTTCCCGATAATTAAATAAATAAGATAGAAGTAATTTTCACTATTTTTGAAAAGTTCTTTCAATTAAAATATGAATAGGATTAAATGAGAAATATTACCTCAAATTTTGTGCTGATTGTTAGTTTGATTTTAATTTTTACTGCCGGAACCTCTGTAGCTCAAAACCTTTCCGGTACTAAAATAAAGCGTACTTATTATCCGAACGGAAATGTTAAAACCGAAGGCGAATACTGGTACGATAAACTCGACGGGATGTATAAGGAATATTATCCGAACGGAAAGCTGTGGAAGGAATGGCATTTTGTCGACGGTAAGGAAGACGGTCCGTCTGTGTGGTACTTTGAAGACGGTAAGGTGAGTATCGAGTGGAATTACAAAAACGGTTTGCGCGAAGGAACATCCAAATGGTATTATGAATCGGGTGAGCTTTGGGCTGAGCAGAATTGGTATCATGGCAAGTTGAACGGAATCACTTATACTTATTACAAAACCGGGGAACTACAGGGTGAGTGGAATTACGTTGACGGAGTGCTTCAGGGCGTTTCAAAAACTTTCTATAAATCCGGTTCGGTGGAAGTTGAAAGAGCATTTAAAAACGGTGTGCAGGACGGGAAGGTTATTGTTTATCACGATGAGGATGGTGTAGCGCTTGAAGCTACTTTTGTAAACGGAAGATTAGAAGGCGATGTTTATTTGTACGATATGGCAGGCAACCTTCGTGTGCTGGATGAGTATATAAGCGATGAACTAATCAATCGCATTCGCTACGATTACAGGGGAAATCTTGAATCGACTGAAAAAACCGAAAAGGAATTTTATCCCGATGGAACAGTAAAAGCCGAAACATTTGTTAAGGACGGTGTAAAACAGGATGTTGCGCGCACTTACTACGAATCGGGATTTTTGAAAGAAGAGATTCCGTATAAAGACGGAGTGGTTGACGGGAAATATCTCATCTATTACGAGAACGGAATTCTTAAGACTTCCAAAGAATATCAGCACGGGATAATTAGAGGTTTGGTGAAAAATTATTACGAAGACGGAACACTCAAATCGGAAGAGATTTACGAAAACAATATCAAAAACGGTATTACCTTAACTTATCATCCAAACGGTGTTTTAAAATCGGTTGAATATTACGACCATAATATTTTAACGGGCGAGTATAAAACTTTTTATGATAACGGACTTTTGGAAACCGTTGCTTTTTATGATAACGGAAAATTAAAAGGAAAGAAAAATTATTATTACAAAAACGGTGCGTTCAAAAAGGTAGAAAATTATTACAACGGAAAGCTGGACGGTTTTGTAAGAACTTACTATAAAAACGGAATTCTGAAAAAGGAGGAATTTTATAAGAACGGAGTTCTTGAAAGAGAGAAACTTTACAGCGAAAACGGTAATTTGATTTCGACTAAAGGATACAATTAAAACTGTTTTTTTCTAATATTTGGTCTGAGGAAAATGAGTAACGAACAAAAAAAATATAAAGTTGCAGCAATACAGATGTCGATGACTGATGACGTTAATGAAAACTTAAACAAAGCGATTGGATTCATTAATCAAGCTGCGGATAATAATGCGAAAGTAATTTGTCTGCCGGAACTATTCGGTTCAAAATATTTTTGCCAAACCGAAGAGATAAAAAACTTCGACCTTGCCGAATCTATTCCCGGACCAACAACAGATGTAATGAGTAAAGTTGCCAAAGAAAAAAATGTTGTTTTAATAGTTCCTGTTTTCGAAAAGCGTGCACAGGGAATTTATCATAACAGTCTTGTTGTAATTGATGAGTCGGGAAAGATAGTGGGTAAGTACAGAAAGATGCACATTCCGGATGACCCGGGATATTACGAAAAATTTTACTTCACTCCGGGTGATTTAGGTTATCAGGTTACCCAAACAAACTTCGGGAAATTAGGAACTTTAATCTGCTGGGATCAATGGTACCCAGAGGCAGCACGTTTAACTGCGCTTAAGGGAGCAGGCATTCTGTTTTATCCCACGGCAATAGG
>JAJRSV010000351.1 GCA_024278655.1 Bacteroidota bacterium
CAATTTGTTGAAAGGGTAAAACCGCAGCAGTTGATGATAGATAAATTTCCTTTTAACAATGTAACCACAGTTGATACAAGCCTGGAAAGATTAAGAGAATCATTTCAGTTTGCACACCAGGCAAGGCCGGGGTTTTAACACTACAGGATTAAAAAACAACACATCTGATTAAAAACCTTTTCATTCACTTTTCTTTATAAAAACTGATATAAATTAAAATTTGAACTGCGATGTCTCAGAACTTGCAAGCGGAGTTTACCTGTACAGGATAAGAGTAAATGATTATGTGGCTGTGAAAAAGATGTTGTTGATAAAGTGAGCCGATAACTAAAATATTAGTTATTATTATAATAAATTTACCCGTCACGCATTCTGTGACGGGTATATTTTAAATTATGATAATTAGACAATGCTTCTTTATTACTCACCCTTCCAATCCGCAAGCGATTTCTTCGTGCTTTCAAAATCGAAAGGCGGGTTCTCCATCTCAGCTCCAAGCTGAATTGCTTTTTCCATCATAGCTATTGCTTCATTTTTTTTTCCCGCTTTATAAAGCAGTTGTGCTTTTACTTTTGTGTTCCAGTAAACTTCCTTCAGTAATATGGATGCATCAATCCAGCGCATTGCTTCATCGAGATTAACATCGTGCCTGAGGCAGTAATTTGCCGCGCGGTACGAAGGCGCCCACGAGAGCACTTCGCGTGCATTCGATAAAACAAGCTCTTCGGTGTTTACTTCAACATCGAAAGATACACGCAGCTTTTCCCACCATAAATTAACGGTGGTTTTGTTATCGGTTGTGTTTGTAAAAAGGAAAGTCATCCTTTCGATGAACGGTGCTTCTTCCGGTTTTACTTTTATGCGCAGCGCATCCTTTTCAGGATAGTAGGTTGAACCGTCATCCACTTCGGTATCTTTGCTGAAAATCATCTCCCACTCACTCTCACCGGGAATTGTGTGAATGCCGTAAGTTCCGGCGGGCAGCTCGGTGCCGCTTATTGTTACCGGCGTATCAAACGTTATCGAGGTAACTTCGTTTGCACCGGTGCGCCATACTTTTCCGTAAGGAACCAATCCGCCCCAGATTTTTCTGTCCTTTACACCGGGACTGCTGTAATCGATTGTTACTTTTGTAATTCCTACTGTTTGGGTAACGGTTGCATCGGGACTCGGACGGGGTGTTTTAATCGTCTGCCCGAAAACATTACCCGAAACGGCTACTAACAGAAAAGTCAGTAGTACTGCTGTGGTTTTTAATTTTAGTGGCATAGTTTTTCCTTTGGATTTGTTGGTGAAACTCTGATTGGATTTTTTAATTTGATTATGAAGATAACTACCGGTTAATTCAAAAGCAATCAAAATGAAACAACATTACGAAAAGCTTAACGATGTGGATTTGAAAAGTGCAAAAATCCACACAAAATGGGATGAGGCGAAAAGATGGATACCTTCCCTCATCATCCTTCCGATTGCGGTTTTCTGGTCTTTAAACCGGGGGAATTACGGATTGATGGATAACATCGATCTTGTAATTCACGAAGCAGGACATGTTTTCTTCAGCTTGTTCGGAAAATTCATCTACACACTCGGCGGAACCTTAATGCAAATCATCATTCCGGGAATTATCGCAGGATTCTTTTTCCGTAATCAATACCGTACGGGTGTGCAGTTTGCTTTGCTGTGGCTCGGGCAGAATTTCATCAACATAAGCGTATATGCTGCCGATGCACGCCTGCAGAAAATTCCGTTGCTCGGCGGGAACAACGTTTACCACGATTGGTATTACATGTTAAGCTCACTCGGATTATTGAATTACGATACCACAATCGGATACATATTTTTCGGAATTGCAATTTTAACTTTCATTATATCCGTTTTAATGCCTCTTATAACTCAGGATTAAATTGTATCTTAATCCTTCAAAAATTCAACAACTCTGATGACTAAAAAACTTATATACATATTATTATTCTGTTCATTTGCTGCGTACTCGCAAACCGATTCGGTAGTTACTTACTTCGATAACGGTAACATTAAATCGGTAATTCATTATAAAAACGGAGTGCGCGACGGCATTGCCAAATTCTACTGGGAAAACGGAAACATCAAACAGGAGCTTTCATACTTTAACGGCAAAGTAAACGGACTGGTAAGAAACTACGATGAGAACGGTGTGCTGCGCGAATTATACAATATCGAAAACGGAAAAAGAGAGGGACCGACTTCATATTTCGACAGCACGGGCACTTACATAAAGGATGTTTTTTATACCGAAGGCAGGCTCGATGTTGAAGAAGAACCTTTAACCTACAGCAAGCTCGATAATGTATTGGCAAACAACAATAATAACAACTCCGGTCAGAAGAAAAAGAAAGTAAAGAAGAGAGTTGACCCCAACGAACCGCTTCCTCCTCCTATCGAAGAGGAAAGGAATCTTGAAGAAGATCCGGCATTTTATTTATCGGTTGAAGTTATGCCCGAACCGATAGGCGGAATGAAAGCCATTTACAGAAAAATAACTTACCCGAAGCGTGCTAAAGAAGAAGGAATTGAAGGAACGGTAATTATAAGGGCGTTTATTGACAGGGACGGTGAAGTCCTGGATGCGCAGGTAGTTAAAGGAATAGGTTACGGATGTGATGAATCGGCACAGCTCGCGGTTTTGTATCATCGCTTTAAACCGGGACTGCTGAGAGGAAAGCGCGTTAAAGTTCAAATGGATATTCCGATAGAATTCAAATTAAATAAAGAAGAAGATTAACTTTCCGGCTCTACTTTAAATCTGAATGCCTTTAACAATCCGGCAAATTCTTTTTCAACGCTGCGAAGCAGTACCGTGTAATTATTAAACTCTCTTCTTAACGGGTACTCCTTCCGCAGCTTATCAAAATAAATTCCCCGCTGCTCTTCATTCATATCAATCATCTTTCTCATTCGCGAATCATCATTTTCGATGTTATAAGCTGCTTTTAACAATGAGTAAAGTTTTTCTTCAAAACTGCCGCTTTCAATCATCTTTATTTTATTATTATCTTTTGAAGGAAGAGGTGGTTTCCAACTTATATTTTCCGAAGTGAATTTACACAGAGCATCAAATATCATTTTTGTTCCGTTCGCTTTTCCCTCGAGCGAGTAACCGGCGACGTGCGGTGTGCCGATTAACACTTTGTTTAGTACATCAATATTAATTTGCGGCTCACCTTCCCACACATCCAAAATTAAATTCAGTTTTTTCTCTGCTGCAACTTTAATCAGTGCTCTGTTATCAATAACAGCTCCTCGAGAAGTGTTAATTAATATAGCATCCTTTTTCAGCTTCGAGAGTTTTTTTTCATCCAGCAGATGAAATGTTTTATCTGTTCCTTCGTACGTAAGCGGAACGTGTAAAGTAATTATATCCGCTGTCAGAGCTTCGTCGAGTGATACATAACCGCTTCCCTCACCAGCCCGTTCCTTTGGTGGATCGTTTTTCAGCACTTTCAGTCCGAGTGCTTCGGCAAACTTAACAACGCGGCTGCCCACATTGCCAACTCCTATTACACCGATTGATTTTTCCTTTAACGAAATATTTTTATTCACAGCAACGTTTAACAGTGCGGTAAAAACATATTCAACAACGGAGTATGCATTACATCCTTTGGCATCTGCAAATGCTATTCCTTTTGCTTTCAGGTAATTTAAATCAATATGGTCGGTACCGATTGTTGCGGTTCCTACAAACTTTACGTTGGTTCCATCAAGCAGGTTTGCATCAACATTAGTAATAGAACGCACGATAAGCACATCGGCATCATTTAGCGTATCGCTGCTGATTTGTCTGCCGTTGAGCAGGGTTAGTTCACCAAAGTTGGAAAATGCTTCTCTGGCAAAAGCAATATTTTCATCGCAAATTATTTTAAGCATCAATTATTTTCGGTTCAATTACAAATTGCAAGATAATTAAAATGAAGATTGTATTTTCAAATATTAAAAACTAAATTTAAATTCGTTACGGCAGTTAATCTGTTTTACTGCATAGCTGCTATACGTTACGCTATGA
>JAJRSV010000352.1 GCA_024278655.1 Bacteroidota bacterium
CAAAGCAATTGGAAAACTTTTTCAATGCAACAGTAGAACTAATGCAGGTAATGGCAAGAGCTTGCGGACACGATCACATAAATCAGTTTAACAGAAATGATATTACAACGTTTAAAAGAGATATGGCGTATTTAACAGGAATAAAATACGGTGGCGCAATTCCGCTTTAACAGCGACTTTTGTATGATTGAATGGTTTACTTTAGTCTTTTTACTTTTGTCTTTACTCTTGATGCAGTCATTTATAGTCACTTATAGTCATTTGTTGTCATTCGTTGTTGTTATTAAGGAAAGTGCTTTTAAAAAATATTCATTCACTCATTCAACTATACAATCATTCGTTGGCAGAGTTGATGGTTAAGTGATTTACTTTAGTCTTTTTACTTTTGTCTTTAATCTTGAGTTTATTTATCAGCCACGAATTACACGAATTAACACGAATTTTTTAAGGAGAAAAAATTGACGAAGAAACTAACCTGGTATAAGGTATTAAACAAAGATGAACTTCCCGAAGGAAGGGTTAAATCGGTTTCGGCGGCGAACAGATTATTTGCTGTTACCCACTTCGAAGGGAAATACTGCATAATGGATAATCGCTGCCCGCATCAGGGCGGACCGTTGGGTGAAGGACAAATTGAAAACGGCTGGCTCCGCTGTCCATGGCACGGCTACGATTATCATCCCTGCACAGGCAAACCGCCGGATGGCTTTGATGATGCAGTAGAAACTTTTCCCGTTGAAGAAAGAGAAGACGGCATTTACGTAGGATTGGAACCGGTTGAAGCACACAAAAGAACAGTCTCGGATGTGATGGTTGAAACGATGATAAACTGGGGTGTAAAACATGTGTTTGGAATGGTGGGTCATTCAAACCTGGGTCTTGCAGACGCATTCCGCAGAAAAGCTAAAGAGGGAAAATTAAACTACATTGGAATACGACACGAAGGCGCCGCTGCTTTTGCGGCTTCGGCGTACGGTAAGTTAACAGGTAAACCTGCTGCCTGCTTTGCAATTGCCGGTCCGGGAGCTACGAATTTGTTAACCGGTTTATGGGATGCAAAAGTTGACCGCGCTCCGGTGCTTGCATTAACAGGACAAATCGATGCACAGGTTTTGGGTCCCGGTGCGTTCCAGGAAGTTGATCTTAACAGTGCATTCGAAGCTGTTGCAGAATGGAAGCAAACCGTTCTGCCTTCGAGCAAGCATGCAGAACTTATGACGCTTGCAATTAAAAACGCAATTATAAAAAGAGATGTTGCTCATCTGATTTTTCCGAATGAGGTTCAGGAAATTCCTGCTGAAAATGAAGAAGCTTCTTCGCCCGAAGGAAGATTAACAGTGCAAACAATCACTCCTCCCGAAGAATCAATTGAGAAAGCAACGAAACTTTTAACTTCGGCAAAAAGACCGGTAATTATTGTTGGTCACGGTGCACGTTTCAATATGGAAAAAATAATTTCTCTTGCGGAAAAACTGGATGCACCGGTAATCACAACCTTCAAAGGAAAGGGACTCATTCCCGATGATCATCCGCTTGCATGCGGTGTGCTCGGAAGAAGCGGAACTCCCATTGCAAGCTGGTTTATGAACGAATCGGATTTGCTTTTGGTATTCGGGGCATCGTTTTCAAATCATACCGGCATTGCTCCTTATATTCCCACCATTCAGGTTGATTTCGATCCGATGGCATTGGGTAAGTTTCATTCGGTTACCGTTCCTGTTTGGGGCGAGATTGGTGTTACTGCCGGAATTTTTCTTGAGCGATTATCAAATCAAAAAAGAGATTATGATATAAAAAAGGAAATTGCAGAAAAATGGAAACTGTGGAGAGCAGAAAAAGCCAGCCGTGAAAAAGACGACAGCGGAAACGGTATTAACTCCGCTGCTGTATTTGCTGCGATGAACAGGCACGTACCTGACAATGCAATAATAACGGTTGATGTCGGAAACAACGCGTATTCGTTCGGAAGGTATTTTGAATGTAAGCATCAATCAGTTTTGATGAGTGGTTATCTCGGTTCAATCGGATTCGGTTATCCTGCTGCAATTGGAGCGTGGGCTGCAGCTCCCGAAAGACCGGTAGTTGCTGTAACCGGAGACGGCGGCTTTGCTCAATATATGGCAGAGCTTACAACCGCAGTTAAATATAATATGAACATCAAACATATTCTGCTTAACAATTACGAGTTGGGAAAAATATCTAAGGAACAAAGAGCCGATCAATTGGAAGTGTGGGAAACAAATCTTCATAATCCCGACTTTTCAAAATACGCAGAACTTTGCGGCGCTTTGGGATTAAGAGTAACTAAAAATGAAGAACTTGATAGCGCTCTTGAAAAAATGTTTTCGCATAACGGTCCCGCAATGGTTGAGATAATTACCGATCCTTTGCTCACCTAAACAATCAATGGTCATTAGAAAGCAACCGGATTAAGCACGGGTTTACCGCGGCGAAGCGAAGCGGAGACGGGTCATTCATTGTCCTTTTGTTCTTGGTGCTTGGTTCGTGGTTCGTGGTTCGTGGTTTAACGTTCGACGTGCAGGGTTCAACGTTTGATGTTTAAAGATTATAATCTTTCATTTTTGTAATTGAATACTTTTATCTTTTTACTTTACTCTTTAATCTTGTCTTCCCGTCAAATGTCAAATGTGAAACGTCAAACGAACAATGGTGAAATTATCTTCTCATTACATTAGTTATTAATCCAATCCATACAAACATTCAATCTTAGCGCGGCATAGCCGGCAACCAAATGATAAGGATGATACAAAGCTTAGGATACTTTAGCCATTCAATTATTCATCCAATCATCCATTCCTTTTTGATAGTAAAAGGAATAGTATATGCAAAATCTTGACAAAAAAAACAAAGATTTTATTGAGGATACTATACAGCCAATCAGGGATTGTGTAACAGGCAGCTTTCTTTGGTCTTTTTACTTCCTGCCCACCGTAGCCCTACTTCACTAAAATTACATAGGATAAACTTCAGCGTAGGTGGGTTGTCTTTAATCTTTAAAAAACCAAAAGGCGGGCTTAACCCGCCTTCCGGTTTCCGTATTAAAGGATTTCGCCCGTAAATAAATGAAATTAGTTCCCCTTCTTTTTCCTTTCAATGAACTTCCATCCCCCCGCCATTGAAGAGATAACACCCCTGCCCTCTACATAATCGTGATAGAAAACGAGGTAAACGTGAATCATAGCAAAGATGATAAAGAACCACATCATTACATGATGCCACTGCCTGACTGCAAAATCGCCGCCCATCAAAGGCACAACCCACGCAAACAGATTCGGAAGCCACGAGTCGCTCATTGCGCTGTACATTCCGAAACCGGTTATTGCCTGGAAAAGGAACGCAAGAAAAGTAAGAAAGTAAGTAAAGCCGGCAAGTGCGTTATGCCCGATTGATTTTATAGGATGAGTACATATCTGCAATATATCGAAACACAACACATGCCATATCTCTCTCCACTGTTCTTTTTTAAGCGGAATAAAATTATTCCACTTAGCGAACCGGTTACCTACAAAGCCCCAATATATTCTGAATATGAAGTTAAAGAAGAATATGAAAGCTGCCGTAAAGTGAAGGAAGCGTACTGTACCGAACCAGTAGCTAAAGGAAGCTTCACTACTGCTTTGTATAGCGGGCGGACTTCCGATAAGGTAACCGGTTGCTGCTAATACTACAATACAAGCTGCGTTCAACCAGTGATACATACGGACGGGTAACTGCCACACATATATTTTTCTGCTTAATGTTCCAGCCATCTCCACCTCCTAAAATGTTTGTATCTGATGGACATAAGTACCTTTCTCATCGTAAAGGTGAACGGCACATGCAATACAGGGATCGAACGAGTGAATCGTACGGAGTATTTCCAGCGGTTTTTCCGGATCAGCAACCGGAGTGCCGATGAGCGCCGATTCGTAAGATGACCTTTGTCCCTGCGGATCGCGTGGAGATGCATTCCAGGTTGAAGGAACAACAAGCTGGTAGTTATCAATTTTTTCATCTTTGATGACAATCCAATGTGCCAGTGCACCGCGCGGTGCTTCGGTTAATCCAACACCTTTGGCTTCTTTAGGCCAGGTGGAAGGATGCCACTTCGAATTGTCGAATGTTCTTGTATCGCCGTTCTTAATGTTTGCCAGCAGTTGGTTGTGGAACTCAAGTGCCCAGTTTGCTATCAGTAATGTTTCGAGTCCGCGTGCGGCTGTTCTTCCAAGCGTAGAGAATAATGCGGCAACAGGTGCATTAAGTTTCTTTAAAGTTGCATTAACCAGTTCCTGCACTTCTTTATTACCTGAAGCGTAAGCAACAAGCATTCTTGCAAGCGGACCTACCTCCATCGGTTTGCCTTTCCAGCGCGGGGTTTTAAGCCAACTGTATTTACCTTCAACATTAAGCTGATCGTACGGCGGTTTGGGACCGGTATAATTGAACTTTGTTTCACCTTCCCAGGGATGCTTTCCGTTTTCATCGCCGTCCGAGTACTCATACCAGCTATGGGCAATGTATTCTTTAATCTGTTCGGCATCGGAACCGTCAACTTCGTGTACTTCGTTTAAGTTTCTGTCGAGTACAACCCCACGTTGAAATTTGAATTTAGACGGATCGTTATAACCGTTCATCGGCAAATCGCCGTAAGCAAGGTAGTTCGACAATCCTCCGCCGATACCTGCCCAGTCGAGGTAATACGGTGCAACAGCCATCAGGTCGGGAATGTAAACCAGGTTGATAAATTCTTTTGCCTCTTTAAGAAGTGTTCCCACGTAGGAAAGTCTTTCCATGTTTATAGCATTAGCTTCATCGATGTTAATTGCACAAGGAACACCGCCAACGAGATAATTCGGGTGAGGATTCTTACCGCCGAATATTGTATGAACCTTTACTATTTCTTTCTGCCATTCAAGAGCTTCAAGATAGTGGGCAACACCGATAAGATTTATTTCCGGCGGAAGCTTGTAAGCCGGATGTCCCCAGTATCCGTTTGCAAATATTCCCAACTGTCCGCTTTCAACAAATGTAATTAATCTTTTTTGCAAGTCGGAGAAGTAACTGGGTGAACTCTTTGGCCAATGCGAAATGCTTTGTGCAATTCTTGATGTCTCTTTCGGATCGGCTTTGAGTGCGCTTACAATATCAACCCAGTCGAGAGCATGCAAATGATAAAAATGAACCACGTGGTCCTGCATATACTGTGCGCAGAACATAAGGTTTCTTATAAGTTCTGCATTGGGAGGCACTGTAATATCAAGGGCGTTCTCAACAGTTCTTACCGAGGCAAGTGCATGCACGGTTGTACAAACACCGCAGGCACGTTCGGTAAATGCCCA
>JAJRSV010000353.1 GCA_024278655.1 Bacteroidota bacterium
CTTTAAGAGTTGTGAATCCCTTCACGCACATATCGACAACCGCAGCGCTGAATGCTTTATTATCGAAAGCCATCTTATAAATGAATCTTACAGCGGCGGGCGATAAGTTATGCGGGGGTTCAAACTCCGGAATGATAACTCCCTTCCGGGGATCCACACCTACCTTCAGCCATACAATAAAATAATACAGAAACAGAATTATAATTCCCGCAAAAATTATTACCGCAGGTTTGTTGTCTTCCAAAAAGTAACTTAGTTTCTCTTCAAAAGTCGGTTCGTGAACCAACCCTTTGGGAAATTGAACTACAATCGTTAAACCCTGGGTTCGTCCGAGGCGCCGGGTAGTCTCGAAAAGAACGCTGCGGTCATCTAAAAATCTTGCTCTGTAATTTGTTTCTTTTGAACCCTGAGTGCCGGTATAAGCCAAATAATTAATATCGCCTTTAGTCACGCCTTCGGGTAAGATTACGAGTGCAGTTACTTTATCAATTTCAAAATCCCAACCGTTACCGGTTACGTTCCAGTAAAGTTCATCGAAGTTATCAAAGTAACCCAGTTGCCTGTTAGTCCAGTACTTAATCGTATATGTATATTTTCCTTTGGGCAGAAAATAATTGCTTCTGCCAACATAAATTCTTATTCCGTTCGATAAGCTTTCGGTGTGGTAACTTTCTCTTTTCCCGTCGCGTAAAACCTCAAGCAATCTGAAATGGATGTTATAATTATTTCCGTATTTATCCTCGTAGCGGGTCGGGAAGTCACGGAAGATTCCTCTTTTAATTTTAATACCTTCAACGTAAACGGTTATGTTTTCCGTTACGTTCATCGAACCGTCCGGGTTAATAATAATTTTAGAATCGTATGAGATTATTCTTTCGTATTCTATGGAGTATGAAAATGGTTGGAATAAAATGAACAGAAAAGTGATTAAAATAAATTTATTGAAGTTCATAAATTCACCTCCGGAGTGCTTCTTTCGGTGGCAAGTGTTATTTCGAAATAATCTTCCTGTTTGAAATCGAAAATACCTGCAACTATGTTACCCGGAAAAGATTCGACCCGAATATTATATCTGCGTACCGTTCCGTTGTAATATCTACGTGCATACTGAATTTGATCTTCAATTTCGGTAAGCTGCTTCTGAAGATCGATAAAATTAATGTTGGCTTTTAAATCGGGATAATCTTCAACCACAAGAAATAGTGATTTGAGCAAGCCAGAGATATCGGCTTCCGCCGCTGCTTTTTCTTTTATGTTTTCGATGTTAATGGTTTTACTTCTCTTCTCGGTAATCTCGTTGAACAAATCCCGCTCGTGTTTGCTGTATGCTTTAACTGTTTGCACAAGATTGGGAATAAGATTATGCCTTCGTTTAAGCTGAACATCAATCCCGCTCCAGGCTTCTCTTATTAAATTTTTATCTCTTACAAACAAGTTATAAGTGATAATGAACCAGAGTAAAATTAACGCACCGAGCACAATAAATATAACACTCATATTCAACTCATTAATTGTTTAATAATTGATAAAGTTCTTCCATCGAATTTAAATAATAAGCATCCAAATCCTTCAGCTTACTTTCATCCTGATGCCCGCTTCCAATAAGCAGGCAATCAATATTAAGATGATCGGCTACTTCGTAATCGTGCTTTGTGTCGCCAATTAATAATACTCCATCGGTGAGCCTTCCGTTGGATTGAATTTCGTTCAATAGTTTTTTGCCAAGCCCGAGTTTACCATCGGCATAAATATGATCCAATCCACAAACCGAAGTGAAGTAATTATCGATATTATACTTTTGAATGATGTGGGATAGCGAATCCTGTTTATAAGCGCTCAACAGGTACTGCCTAATATTTAAGGAGTTTAATTTTCGAAGCACATCTTCTGCAAAAGGAAACAATCCACATTCATACTTCCTTATTTCGTACTCATCCATAAATTCTTTACCGATTTTTTCGAATGATTCCGTTTCGAAAGTATGCCCGGCTCTTATATAATAATCCTTTACGGGAAAGGTGAAAATCTCCCTGTATTTTTCCAACGATAATACAGGTAGGTATCTGCTTTTCAAAAGATGGTTCATTATATCGGCACACAGATGAATATCGTTGAAGAGTGTTCCGTTCCAATCCCAGATTACGTGCTTGTAATCTTTTATGTTCAAATCAGATTTCATCTTTTGCCAATTTACAAAATTCATAAACTAATTCGGCGGTTATTCCCCAAACGGTTTCTTCATCGGTTGTGTAAACCAGAATACGGTGCTTACCGCCTTTCCACGGCTTCGAATATTTCTCGGGCAAACCGAATTTTTTAACCGGCAGCAGTTCAACTTTTTCCCCCGCTTCGTTATATACGTAAGGTTTAACTTCAACCTGCACATAAAATTTAGAGGGCTGCGTATTAATGAAAAACGATAACGGAAGCGTGAATATTCTTTCGACTTCATTTGAATCTATTTTCAGTTCGTCTAAACTTTTGATGTGAAGTATTCCCACGAACGGATCTACGGAAACTCCCATCGGTGCTATAAGCGTTCCCATCTGTCCGATAATTTCAATTTTACTTTCATCAATTCCCAACTCTTCCACTGTTTCCCTTATTGCCGTTTGCCGGTAATCTTTTTTGTCTATCTCATCAACCTGCCCGCCGGGAAAGCTTACTTCGCCGCCCTGCCGTATTCCGATTGATCTTTTTTCGAACAGGAGATGACACTCATCATTAATTAAAAGCAGCGGTATAAGCACGGCTGAGTTGAGATATTTTTCCTTGCTTAAAATACCGGTTTGCTTTTTAAGATTTTCTTTTAGTCCTTTTATAAACGAATTACTCATCAACAAATATAATTTTACTAACTATAAGGAATAGTTTTATTTAAACTGATAATTTAGGTTTAAATATAAGGGTGGTGATAAAAAGAAGCTAAACCGGTAAGCTGAAAATTAAGTAACGAAAGAAATTTTTCAGAATATAATGTTTTGCCGGTACAACAAACTAAACGAGAAAATTTGTTTGTGCTTTTCTTTAGTCAGATAAATTGAGTAATTGCCCTCGATTCCGATTCCGCTTAACGATTCGCTGATGGGAAACAGCATTCCCAATGAAAAAGTCCCGGTAACATTGCTTTCACTTATTTCGTTTGATACGGAGAAAGTGCTGTAGTTGTCGAAGCCGGAAACTCTTACATAACTGTAACCGAGAAATAACTTAACATACGGGTGAAACAATTCACTGAATTCAGGATTCGATGCCCTGGTAATTATACCGACTGTAAAAGCGGAAGATGTTGAGCCCTGCATAGTTTCCGTTTGTGTGCTTTTGCTCAATACTCTGTTTAATGTTATTTCGTTATCGTAGCCGTTGTTTATATAATTAACGCTTATACCAACCGATTTCGTTTCATCAAAGTTTAAACCAAGGTCGAAGCCGTAAGTATATCCGCGGCTGTCGGCAGTGCTTATGTATTCGTTCGAGCCAGGAACGGTCATACCGGCTTTCAATTCTGCAAAGGTTGATATCTGTGCCAACAGATTAAAATTAATAAGACTGAGAAAGAGTAATACATACCTCATAATGCACCTTATAGTTTAAGCTTGAAGTAATATTCTTTTTACATAGTGCAAAGGTGATGCCGAACAAGAAATGATTGTAAAACGAATTGTTTTAATTACTTAGAGTATCTCGAATTAAGAAAAATGATTCAGAATTGAACTGCATTTTTTGTTACTTGAAAGTTTAACGATGAAGTGTAAACTGTTAAAGGAATGTAAGAAACAGGTATGAAAGATTATCCGCCTGCACCTTATTTTAGAGACTGTGTAAAAATCGGAAAAACGGTTAAAACCGTTTAACTAAAGTTGTGTTTTTCACCTAAAATCACCGGAATAAAGTGTCTGTTGCAGAACTAATATTTGTCACACTGAACGAAGTGAAGTGTCTCGATTTTGTTATGGTTGAGATTCTTCATTTCGCTTCGCTCCATTCAGAATGACAATTTAAACTTGTGCAACACAGACTAAATTCCGGTGTTAATGTAAATAGCTAATTTTCACACAACTTCTTTAAGATAAAAGGGGCAAGCTATTACTTAAAAAATGTACTCCTTCCCACAAACAAATCCTTACCGAAAGTAGTTCCGTCGAATTTGGTTTCCGGATTTACAGTTGTTGTAACTACGTATTTGCCTTTATCATTAACGTACGCCTTTAATATTATCGGTCCGGTATCTTCGCCGGTAATTGTTATTACGTATGCGGGAGATTCGTTGTCCGCTATTTCAACATCGTCGGCAAACTTATTTCGTGAATAGTTGGCTAATCTTCGTAAATAATTAATTGTTTTAACCGAATCGGTTTCCGTACCGTTAATGAACCACTTGCCGTTATTTTTTACGAGAGTGAAGGAGGAGTCGGCAGGATATTTAAACTCGAGCTGCTGCCACTTTTTAAAATCACTCTTTACGATAGTCGGATCCCTGAATGCATCGGGACCCTGATTAAATGTAATCGAAAGAAAGCCGTCCACTTCGTAAACGTCAACATCATTTGCAAGACGAACGTAGGTTGATATACTCTTCGGCTGCGCCTGATAGCTGAATCTTCCGAAAATAATATCGAGAGTCTTATCATCCCCTTCGAATACCTGCACCCGCGTTCCCGAAGAATCGACCTGGAACTCAGCCCATTTGCTTTCGCCTCTTGCAGCTAATCTCTTTGGCTTAACTTGCATCAGTTATTTAAGTGTGTAACCGATTCTTTCATCGGATACGGGAGCTAAACCTCCGTTCTTCAATTCAACATGCCAGCCGTTATCGTCTTTAAATACCTTGAACGGCTTAAAATTGTTTGCTTTAGAAATAATAACAATTTTAGTAACTGCTGAACTGTCGATATCAACAAGTTCTTCGCGGAACGAGCGCTCCTTTTTACCCGCATTGGTAAAATAGAGTACTGCTGCAATTACCAATAAAATAATAAATATAACACTGAGCGATTTATTGCTTACTTTCCGGAACATAGGACACATTCATTAATTTGTTGCGTAAATTTCTTCTGTGTTGGAATCTTACAAAGCCGTAAATAATTACGAGAAATATAGGCAGTAAAAAGTTTAAATATTTCAACAACGATTTAGTTGAATCTTCAAGCGAAGCATCAATCGGTCTTGAAGTAACACCCTTTGTCCGCAGTTCAATCAATCCGGTATCATCCGAAAGCCAGTCGATAGCATTTGCCATAAGGTTAACGTTATCGCCCTGGAGTTTCTGCGCCTGCTGTCCTTCGCCGTTAACGGCAAAATCGCCGTCACCAAAAACAACCATCTTGGTCTCGGCTCCGTTTATCTTTCCTTCTATTATTCCGGCAACAGGAATTGATGATAAATTAAAATCCGCCGCCGTCCAGTTTTTCATTACGTTAAAATAAACAGGCAGCGATTGAACACCTGCTTTAGTCGAAGTAGTTGCCAAAGGAATCATCTTTACGGTTGTATCCTTCGGAAATAATTTTACCGGACTTGCAAACGGAAGCAGAACCGATTCGATACCTTCCGTAATCGGATGCTCTGTAAAGTTAGTAATTATCGGCAGGTAAGGAAACTTAACCGGAGTATTCATTATAAACATTCCCTGCTGCTGCCTTACCATCACATTGCCACAGGTTGCATCGTAAACAAAATTCTTTTCTACTTCCACGCCCTTATCTTTCAGCCAATCGGATAACCCCGTATAAACTTCTTTGCCGCTTGCAGTACTTAAGTCGCCTTCTACCCTGTTCAGTGCAATTAAAATTCTTCCGCCTTTAGAAAGAAAATCATCAAGATAATTCAAATGCAATTGCGGGAATGTATCTTTCGGTGCTATGATAGCCAGGGTTTTATAACCGGGCGGAACTCCCATCGTATCGCTGAACTCAACGGGCAGAACATCGTACATAACACTTAGTTGCTCAACCAACTGCGGCATTGCCGAAAGTCCCGGTTCGCCATGCCCTTGCAAAACACCTATCTTCGGTTTTTGCTTAAGC
>JAJRSV010000354.1 GCA_024278655.1 Bacteroidota bacterium
GTCCAACCGAAAAATCAGCCGGACCGATTGGTGTATCGAATGAAATTATAGCACCGATTCCGTGCTTCAAATCTTTGTATCGTATCTGCTCCTGCACCGCCCAGGTTGAGCCGAGATCGTATCTAACCTTTAAATACGTGTCGAAGAATATCTGAAACGGCAGCTTTATTCTGTACATCAAAGAAGCGAGGAAAATTTGTCTTCCTCTCATCTCGTTCTCGTGCATTCCGAAAAACGAACTCATTCCGCCGAGCAGGAATTGTTCGCTTAAAGGCATTGTGTTATCACCAAAGCCAATCATTAATCTTGGCACAACCGTACTTCGTTTACCCAAACGGAAGAAGTACCTGAAATCCATCGCAACGCTTGTAAACCCTTCGTCGCCGCCAAGGAAGCTTTGTGCCGTTTCATAAAATCCGGTAAAGTATAATCCCCGTAACGGATACGGGTACCTGTCCATGTTATCGACGGTAGTGCTAACCTTTAACGTAACAAGTTTTGTTTTGTAAGGAATGACGGGATCTTTCTCGGTGTTTTTAACCTCGTCGAACTGGTATTTACCGGTAAAAATAAGATTGCCGAATTTTTCGATTTGTGTGCCGACGGAGACCGATGCACCGTAAAATATTTGTCTGTATTCCCCCGACTTTATACTCGAAAAGGTTTTTTATGACGGAGAGTTTATGTTTTCGTAAACACCAATATCACTAAACTTGTAGTAAGCACTTATGTTATACGTAAGGTACGTGTTGAGTATTCTGTGGTTCTTAATTTCAAAAACGTATGCGCGGTTGCTTGCGCCACCAAAGAGGAACATACCCACTTCGGTGCCGCTGCCGAAAATGTTTTCGTCTCTTATATCGAGACTGAACTGCGCGTTGTAAGTTTCATCAAGTAGAAAACCGAAACGGAGCAAGCTCGATGTTTTTTCCTCCACGTAAACAATCAAAACATATTTATCATTCTTCCTTACAACATTTATCTCAACATTTTCAAAGAAGCCGGTCGAGCGTAAATTTTGCAGAGCTGTTTTCAGTTTATCGTAATCGAGGTAGTTACCAACTCCAATAGGAATTTCCCTTGTTACCAGCGATTTTCGTGTGTAGTTACCGGTAACTTCAATATCGGAAACCATACCCATATCAAAATACAGAATCAGGTTTCCTGTGCTTGCATCGAAATCTTTTTTAATAAAATCGGCGAGAATGAATCCCTCTCTGTGCAGGTAATCCAACGCCGGAATCAATCGTCCGACAAGCGCCGCATTTGTGTACGGTTTTCCTTTTAATGTTGCAAAAACCGAGTCGACAACCTGATGGTCAACCGAATCTATTCCGATTAATGAAATGGAGTTAACAACAGGGTTTAATATATAATCGAACCTTCCTTTGTTGTAACCGCCTTCATTAATTATTTCGAAAGATATGTTTTTATATTTTCCCGAATCGTACAGATTGTTTAAGTCGAAATAAATTTCCGCACTCGATACCGAATCCATAGAAGAGTATTTTTTAAGATAACGCAGCAGTTCCTCCGGCTGATTATCATCGTAACTAATATTCTTTATATAAAATTCATTCCGCTTCAAACGGTTGTAATAAACGGAATCAATTTTGTTTTTTATAACTTTAACGTTTTTAACTGCTTCGCTGTATCCGGCATTAATTAACATTCTTATGTTTGTAAAATCCGTTGCCGTATGTTCTTTTATACGCGGTTCAATTAGCACTTCTGCCATTTTCTTTTGCTTTTCATCCATCCGTTTCATCGGAATACTAACAACCTGGTCAGCAACAAACCATGGATACTTCATTTCTTCTTTATTATGCAACGGACTCGTTGTATTAACAGCTATAACTATATCCGAGCCCAATTCCTTAGCAGTAGAAACGGGAATATTTTCAACCAGTCCCCCGTCAACAAGAAGAAGCGAATCCCATTCAACCGGTTTTAAAAAGAACGATACGCTTGAACTTGCGCGCATCGCTTTTCCGAGATGACCTTCCTTCAGCACAACCCGTCTGCCGGTGAGCAAATCGGTGCTGACGGCTCTGTATCTGTATAACAAATCGTCGAATGAATGATATGAATGAATCGGCGCCGAGTAAGTAAGAAGAGTTAAGTTGTTTATCAGTTTTTGTCCGTCGTTAAAGGATGTTGGAATAACCGGTGTCAGCCCGTCGAGCCGTAATGTTAATAACGCCCTGTCGTCGGTAATTTTCTGATCTACAAACAGCTCTGAACGGCTTGTTTTACCGCTTGTAAGTAAGTCGTCCCAATCGGTATTCATAGCAATAGTATCCAGTTCATCAACCGAATAGCCAACCGAATAAAGCCCGCCAACAATGCTTCCCATCGATGTGCCCGTAATAACATCCAATTCAATACCCGCTTCCTTCAATGCTTTAAGAACACCAATTTGCGCAAGACCCCGCGCACCGCCTCCGCTAAGAGCCAATCCGACAACCGGTTTATCCGACGGAACCTGTTCGCTCAAACCGAAGGGTAATTTTTTTGTGCGAAGCTTTAAGGAAAGTGTCGTTTTTTCTTGTGCACTCAAAAAAACATTTGATAGCAGTAAAAGAGAGATAACTATTTTAATTAATATCTTCATACGGACATTTTTATAAAAAAAAGAGCATTAAGATAGATAAAATATCCTAATGCTCTTATTAATTACAAGACTATTATTACCGTTTTTTCGGCTTCGATTTCGACTGCTGTTCAGCCGCTTCCATCAATCTTCCCATAAAACCCTGCTTCTTGGGATTCTTTACCGGCACCAACTCCATTCCGTTGTGCTGAAGATTAATGTATTGCTGCTGAATAATGGATAACAGGTTGAATAAGAAATAGTAAAGGTTTAATCCCGACGGGAAACTCATAAACAAAATTGTAAGGAACACCGGCATAATATAAACCATGCTTGCCTGCTTCGGATCCTTCATTGTCATCTTTTGTTGAATGAAGGTTGTAATTCCCATCAGAATTGCCAGACCGCTAAGTTCCTGGATACCGACGAGCGGTAATTTAAAACCGAGATCGTAAATTATATCCGGCTGCGAAAGATCTTTTATCCAGAGCATAAACGGCTGCTGCCTTAGTTCTATTGCCGATCGGAACAAGCCCCACAATGCTATAAATATAGGCATCTGCAAAAGCATCGGCAAACATCCGCCGGCGGGATTTACCCCGTACGTTTTATACAGCTTCATCGTTTCTTTGTTCAGCTTCTGCGGATCGTCTTTATACTTCTCCTTTATCTCCTGTATCTTCGGCTGAAGAAGCTGCATCTTTTTCATCGACTGATAACTTTGCTTGGTCAGCGGATAAACCACTATCTTAATTATTATAGAGAAAACTATAATAACAAAACCGTAGTTCGGTATAAATCCATGAAGGAAGTTGAACAGCGGTAGAAGAATGTGCTCTGCAATTGGTCTAACGATAAACTTTAACCCGAAGAAACTTCCGAAATCGACAAGTGCCTGAAGATTGTGCCCGAGTTCTTTTAGTGTGTTATAATCAACCGGACCAATAAAAAGAGTGAACGACTTCTTTTCGAAATCGGTATTTCTGAACGGAAGTGTTAACCTATTATTATAATATTCCGCAACACCGCCATGATTATTAGTAGCAACGCTTTCACCTTCTATATAAGCGCCCTCAACATTCTGGGGGTTATCGGGCACTATAACTGCAGTAAAGTATTTGTTCCTTACAGCAATCCAATCGATACTTCCGTTAAAATCTTTCTGCTCAATCTCACCGATTGTAGATGCATCGACAATTACCTGTTCGCCGCCCGAGTAAACGCTTGAGTTAGAGTATGTTGCCTCGTCAACGCTGTTTTTTTCGACAAACCTTAAGCCGTTATTCCAGGCAAGATCGTAAGCGTTATTGCTTATCACATCGCCCATCTTAATAAGTTCTATATCGCTCTTAATAGCATACTTGTCGCCGTAAAAAGTGTAGCGTTTGATAATTTTCCTGCCGCCGGTCAGGTTTAACGTAAAGTTAATAGTTAACGAGTCGTCGTTGTTTATAACGTACCTGCTCTTATAATGGTCGGAGTCAAACAATAAATAAGAGGTGTTAACCCTCTTACCGTCGGTCGATACAAACAACAGGTCGTATGTATTTCCTTTTTTATAATTTATTAACTGCACCGAGGTTTTATAATAATCCTCGCTTCCGTTGCCGTTTAACGAGTACCAGTTTCTGAATTTTTTAAGAAACACCTTGTGAAAGTTTGCGCCTTTGGTCGAAAGTTCTACGATAAAGTTATCGTTCTCAATAGTAATTATTCTTCCCTCTTTATCGGATATTGTAAAGAACTTACCCAGCGTTGTATCTTCAATAGCCAGGGATTTTTCGGTTACCTGTTCCGGGTTTGTTAACACGTCTTCTTTAACGGGTTTCTGTTTTTCCTTTTGAAGCGAATCAATTACAACTGTTGTCGAATCGGTTTGCAGATTCGGGTTCTTAACCGGCTCGGGCGCATTTATATAAAGCCAGATTACCAGTATGGCACCGATAAGAATAAACGCAATTGTGGTATTTCTATCCATTCAAAATCCTTTTATAAATCTAAATCTCAAAATATATTTCGGGGAATCGGTGATTAAAACAGGGATGTGTTTTTTTATGTAAGAGTAACGGCTCATTTAAATTGATTTTTTAATAGAGTTTAAAATTTCTACAACTCCCGGCATCACATCATTTATCAAAATCTTTTTGTTTTTCTTCTGATTAAAAAAATTAGAAGCAAGAACTATTTTTAAAAGAATTTTCTTCTCTTTACACAGTTCCGTTATTTCTTTCTTGTTTAATCTGTATGATTCTCTCAGCAATCTTTTCAGTCTATTTCTCCAAACAGCCGAACCGGCTTTTCTGAAAACCGCAACGGCAATTTTTACACCCGGAGAAGGACTGTTTTTTTCGACAATGTAATTTGCTTTTAATTTTTTATCGGAAGAGAGGATTACGTTTCCGGATTGGTAAATTTTTTCAAAGTCCTTTTTTCTTTTTATCCTTTCCTTAGCCGGTAATCCATATTTTTTCAAAAGTACTAAAACTCGTCACTAACTGTTAATCTTTTTCTTCCGCGGGCTCTTCTTCTTGCAAGAACTCTTCTGCCGTTTTTGGTTTTCATTCTTTCTCTAAAACCATGCTTGTTTTTTCTTTTCCTGTTACTTGGCTGATACGTACGTTTCATTTATACTCCTAAATCTTTTAAATCATTCAAAAAAGATTACAAATTTAATATCTTAATGTTATTAATTCAAATAGCACCCGATAAAAACACTCATTTGACATCATTTAAATTTTATTTGAAGAAATATGAAAATTAATTTGCACGGGAGGTAAATACTTTATATTTTTTATTCACTGAAGGGCACTCTAAGTTGTGTGGATAAAATGTTGATAACTTTCCTTTGTGGAAATGTTTCACAAATTATTTTGTTACAATTTTCAAGCTATTAACATCATGTGTGTGCGTCATTTTTAAGTGATTTTTATAACCCATTTAACTATAACGAGTTAGTGCGTCCGGTCTGATGTGAATAAATTGTGGATAAGAAGAGAGCGACTTACATTTAAGTCGTGTTTTTATTTAATATTTTAATTTTACGGTAATTTTAATCTGTGGATAACTAAAATATGGACATTGAAAAATCTGCCATAACTAAAAACGCTGTAACGGTTTGGAAGGATTGCCTTAGCAGGATAAAAGAGAACGTAACACAAATGACGTATAATACCTGGTTCCTTCCTATTAAACCCGTCGCCTTCGAAAACAACACCCTGAAAGTAGAGCTGCCGAGTCAGTTTTTTTGGGAATGGATAGATGAGCATTATAATTCGGTAATAAAAAATACTATTAACGATGTGATAGGACCCGGAGCCAAACTTGAATACGTTATTATGGAAGAACCGGTAGAAGACATTAGAAATATTACTCATGTGGAAAAGCTGCCCGAAAGAATTATAGTCGATAAACCGAAAGTTAACAACGACTTCGAAACATTTTTAAATCCCCGGTACACATTCGATAACTTTATAAAAGGCGAAGGCAATCAGTTGGCGCGTGCTGCTGCAGGCGCTATCAGCGATAATCCCGGCGGAACGTCTTTTAATCCTTTCTTTGTTTACGGCGGTGTTGGGCTTGGTAAAACGCATCTTATCCAGGCAATAGGAAATGAAATAGTAAAAAAGTTCCCCGACAAGAAAGTTATCTATCTTTCGTCCGATATTTTCACCGTTGAGTTTGTCGAAGCTATACAATCGAACCGTGTTAACGAGTTTTCTTCTTTTTACCGGAGTATGGATGTTCTGATAATCGACGATATCCAGTTCCTTATAGGCAAAGAAAAAACACAGGATCTTTTCTTTCATATATTCAATACGCTCCATCAATCGAGAAAGCAGATAATTCTAACAAGCGATAAGTCTCCTAAAAATTTGAAGGGACTTGACGAAAGGTTAACATCAAGATTTCAGTGGGGGCTTACTGCCGACATACAACCGCCGGAGCTTGAAACAAGAATAGCTATTCTGAACAAGAAAGCCGAAGACTACGGGATGATTATTTCAACCGAGATTCTCGAATACATAGCAATGAATATTACTTCAAATATAAGAGAGCTCGAAGGTTGTTTAATTAAGCTGCTTGCCAATGCTTCATTGAACTCCAAAGAAATTACTCTCGACCTGGCGAGAAAGACAGTTAAGGAAATTGCAACCGACAGAAAGATTAACAATATCTCCATCGACTCTATTACAAAAACCGTTTGCGAGCATCTTAACATCAGTGAAAATAAAATACGCGATAAAACAAGAAAGAAGGAAGTGGTTTTAGCCAGGCAACTGGCAATGTATTTATCGAAAGAATTAACAAGGGCTTCGCTTAAAACCATCGGCTTACATTTCGGCGGACGGGATCATTCAACTGTGATACATGCCTGCATGTCCATCGAGAAAGCTAAAGAAAGCGACAGTAACTTTAAGGAAATGATAAACGAACTTAAAAACCAGATAGAGTTAAGTGCCGGATAAAATCCGGTTACATTTCACCCGGTTTAAAAAGCTCCCGACGGGAGCTTTTTTATTTTAAAATACAGCAAATAGGTGTGTTCATAACTTGTTGGGAAACCGGTTGAAACTTGTTAACAAGTCGGAGTTATCATTAACGGTGTTAACAAAAGAGGAAAAGAGGCATTTGTTAACAATTCAATTGTTAATAAAAACCGCAGGTAACCCTTTGTATAAAAGGAAGATAGTTTTGTTACCAACATATCAACAGTGTAATTATTACATTTAACATGTAAATAATTAAAGAATTATTAATATAAGTGTGTGTATAAAACGGCTAAACGAATAAGGGGTTCATATTTTAATCTATCGAATAATCGGTGATTTGGCCTGAATCTTGTTTATTTTATATAAAAATATTGGATAATTGCATTCAAAGGACGAAAAATGAAAAAAATATTTACACCCATAGCATTAATTCTGCTTGTTTTGCTGCTTATTGCCGGATGCACCACTAATTCAGAGACAAAATTAACGTTCAAAAATTTCGCAACGAACAAAGTGTTCGTCAATTTTCGCGCATCCCTTATTCAGGTTAATGCAGGTGCAACCGTAACGGTCAACGATATTCCGAGGGGAACATATAATTACGAAACCACTTACGAGGTTCCGCAGGGTACGTCAACAGCCACAAGCCAGGGAGCTGTTTCGGGCGAATTGACTTTTGACGCAGGTACGGAAGTGCTGATTGTATATTCCAGCACATTTGTAGATAGCGTTTACACTTTGTATGCATCCCTGAGTTCGAATGTCGATCTGTCATCAACCGGCGGAGGCGATCCTGTCGGTCCTTAATACTCCGGGGTAAAATCAGTTTTTTACAAAGGGTTTTCCATCAACGGAAAACCCTTAAATTTCCTTCCTTTATATTCATTTCTACATTGAGATTAGCACCTTATTTTTGTATTTTACTGTGTTAAATTTGGAGAGAATTTTTATGGAATTTAAAGCAAACAGCACAGTATTAGAAAAACTTTTAGGGAAGGTTATTCCCGCAGTTCCGGCTCGCACACCAATGCCTATTTTAGAGAACTTTCTATTCGATATAAAGGACGGTGCGTTGATTGTGAGTGCAACGGATCTTGAGATATCTTTAAGGTCTTCTATAAATGTTGCATCCGACGAAAATGTTAAATTGGTAATTCCTGCACGTCTTCTTTACGATATAATCAGATCACTCGATGATACTCAAATTACTTTTAAAACCGACAGTGATTCGAAACTAACACTTACCACCGACAAAGGTGTTTACAATATTGGATATACTTCTGCAGAAGACTTTCCGGAAATTCCCGAAGTATCGGCTGAAAAAGAAATTACGATGAACGGACTCGATTTGAAGAAGGCAATAGATCAAACATCTTTTGCAATGAGCAAGGAAGATATGAGACCTGCAATGACCGGAACGTTATTCGAAATGTCGCCCGACGGATTAAGGTTTGTAACAACCGACGGACACAGGTTGGTTAAGTATGTTAACAAAAACATTA
>JAJRSV010000355.1 GCA_024278655.1 Bacteroidota bacterium
ACGGATAATATTCCAACTATTTTATTTCTCATTTTACTACTTCCTATTATAAATAACATTTAACTTTATGGTTAACTACTCACCGGTTAACTCTAAAACAATCTCATTTAGTATGTGTGAGATCATTTTAAAATCGTGTCCGGTAAAAAATAATGCAAACTAACAAAAACGCTTTATCGATTTTTTGGTTTTCATAAAAAACCGATAAAGCATCATTTATCTTTTAATTCAAACGGATAAATAACATTCCAATCATTTTTCATATCAACAACTGTCCAGCCTTTTTCATTTGCTTCGTCCAAACCTTTATTTAGTCTTCCTACTGATGACTTGCGGTCGTAAGCCCATTCTCGCTCAGCATCTGTGTGATGAATATAAACCATTAGCCGTTTTCCGTTTCTGATTTCAGTCCATTGCAGCATTTGCAAATCGCCGTCTGAATTACCAAAAGCAGCTATTGGTCTTTTACCAATAAACCTGTGAATCCCAACCGGCTTTCCATCTTTATCATCAATAAAATCAATTGCAGGAAGTTTAACTAAAACTGGCTTTTCGTCTCTCATTTCAAATTTAACTTTACCTACACTACCAATTACCTGCTCTGCGGGAATACCATAAACCTCATTTACCCAGGGACGCATAAATTCAATTCCGCCACCGGAAACGATGAATGTTTTAAATTCGTTTTTTCTTAAATAACTTAACAGTTCAAGCATCGGTTGATAAACCAAATCGGTAAAAGGACGTTTGAAGCGCGGATGCTTTGCTGTAGTAATCCAGTCTTTTACAATTTGTTCAAATTCTTCCGTTGTCATTCCTGCGTGGGTTGCCATTACTAATTCAACCAATCCGTGTTCACCAAAGGAGAAAAGTGTTTTCATATCATTTTCCAAAACAGCTTTAAATGGCTGTGTCGTTTTCCATTCGGGATGTTCGGATGAAAGTTCTTTAACTCTATCAATCGCAAAAAACAATTGAAAGTAAAACGGCTTTTCGCTCCAGAGAGTTCCGTCATTATCGAATGTGGCAATTCTATCGACAGGTTTAACAAAGTTTGCATTATTTTCATCCGTAACTTCATTTACAAAATTAATTATAGATTGCTTTGCCGAACCTTCATTCCAGGATGGCAGCGGATCAGGATTTTCAGTTACCTGTTCTTTGCAGGAAAAAATTAAGAGAACGGAAATTAATAACCAGGGGTAAGTTTTATATTTTATCATTTTAATTTTAAATGCTTATTAAAAATATAAGTGCCGCTAAAGAGCGGCACGGCTAACAATATTTACTTTTAATTTAGTGAGGACCTCCAGGAGAGAGCAGTTTCTCCATAACCTTATCAAGACTAAAACTCGCAGCTTCCATTCTTGGCGGAAATTCTTTAAAAGTCATTAAGAATTTACCTACAATGTCTTGTGCAGGAACCAACAGAAATGCACGGTCAATAAGCCAGTCGTAATAAGTGTTCGAAGTAATCTGCGCAAATTCATAAGGATCTCTGCGTAAATTAAATATCAAAGGAACTCTAAGCGGAGTAAACGGATTAGCCCAAACGGATAAAGTTCCGGAATCGCGCTGTTCCATAAAAATAAGCTTCCAGTCATCGTAGCGTAAAGCCGTTAAGTCTCCGTCATCATAAAAATAAAATATTTCGTGACGGGGACCTTCATCAACTTTGCCGGTTAAATACGGAAGGAAGTTATAGCCATCGAGATGAACCTTGAATGTTCTGTCTCCAACCGTTTTCCCTTTCATTAATTCTTCTTTTATATCCGGATTTCCTACCACGGCTAACAATGTAGGCAGCCAATCCATTCCAGACATAATTTCATTCGAAACAGACCCTGCTTCGATATGCCCGGGCCATTTAACCATCGCAGGAACCCTCCAGCCGCCTTCCCAGTTGGTATTCTTTTCACCACGGAAAGGAGAAACGGCAGCATCGGGCCAAGTGTTTTTATGTGGTCCGTTGTCTGTTCCATACATTACAATTGTGTTTTCTGCTATGCCAAGTTCGTCCAGTAATTCGAGCAGCTCGCCAACGTGCATATCGTGTTCAACCATTCCATCGGCGTAAACGTCCTGCCCCGAAATTCCGCGATGTTCTTTTTTAACGTGAGTGCGAAAATGCATCCTCGTTCCGTTCCACCAGACAAAGAATGGTTTGCCTTCTTTTACAACTTTGGTAATAAACTCTTTTGCGGCTGCAATAGTTTCATCATCAATTGTTTCCATTCTCTTTTTTGTTAAAGGACCTGTGTCTTCAATTCTGCCATCGGCAAAACTGTGAATAACACCACGCGGACCATATTTCTTCCTGAAGTTCGGATATTTTTCAGGATCGGGATAATCTTCGTTTTCGGGTTCTTCTTCAGCATTAAGATGATAAAGATTTCCAAAAAATTCATCGAAGCCATGGTTTGTCGGCAAATGTTCATCTCTATCGCCAAGGTGATTTTTACCAAACTGACCTGTGGCATAACCGTAAGGTTTAAGCAGTTCGGCTATTGTAGGGTCTTCTTCCGATATGCCTTCTTTTGCACCCGGCAATCCAACCTTACTTAAACCGGTACGAAAAACACTTTGTCCGGTAATAAATGATGATCTTCCTGCAGTACAGCTTTGCTCTGCGTAATAATCGGTAAATATCATACCGTCATCCGCTATCCTGTCGATATTTGGTGTTTGGTAACCTACCAAACCCATAGTGTATGCACTAATATTAGATTGCCCTATATCATCACCCCAGATGAACAGGATATTTGGTTTATCCTGAGCATACGTGCTAACAAATGCTAACATAAAAAAGATTGCAACTGCCGCAAGCATTTTTGAGGAAAGATTATAATTCATTATGAACCTTTTATATAGTGATTAATTGTGTGGTTTACTTTTCCGGGAAAAAAATTTGTACTTCCATTGGGTGTATCGAGAAAAGTTAAAAATAGAAGTGTTATAACAACTTAAGTAAATAAGCCCTACAAATTCAACTTTAATCGTTATCGCTTAACTGTTTAGTCCCATCAATCATTCTTCTGTAAAAGTTGCTTTTTCAATTGAATTGCTGATAAATTATCGGGCATCACTTTAATCAATTCATCTGCATATTTAAGTGCTGCTTTATAATTGCCAGCATCTCTGTTAATTGTAGCTAACGCAATAAGCAGTTGAGGATTGTAAGGATATAATTTATGCGTCCGTTCGAGTATTTTTAAGGCTTCGTCCGGTTTTCCATTAGAGTTAAGAGCAATTGCATAAATGTAGGCAAGCTCGTTGTCTTTCGGATTGTTTTCATATCCTTCTTTAAAAACCTGTAACGCTTCAGCATATCTTTTTTGCCTCGAGTATAAAAGCCCCAACGACCTGTAAATCTCATTCTTACGGTAAGCAAACTTTAAAGCTTTCTTCAATATCTGCTCTCCAATGTTGTCTTGACCTTTTGCACGATACAAATCTGCAAGGTTAATATATGCCATCACATAAGAGGAATCTAATTTTATTGCAAGATTATATGATGAATCGGCTTTTTCAAACCTTCCACTTATTGCATTTATTAACCCCCACATTAAGTGAGTTTCGGGTCTGTCCGAATTAATCTTTTGTGTTTCGTTGAACTCACTCATTGCTTTGTTAATTTCATTCGATTGTTTCCCGGAGAAATATGACGGTTGAACCGTTAAAAGATTACGCATCGCTTCAAATCGAACCGCACGTACTGAATCGTTTAATAACGGTAAAGCTGACTTAACAATTTGGATAGGTTCAAACATATCAATTACAGATAGAGCTGCCATTCGAACCAAAGGTTGTTTATCATTCAGTGCCGATTGAATTGCAATTCGTGAACGGTTACTGTAATAATTCCGTAAAACAGTAACTGCTGTAGCTCTTCGTATGGAAGGATTGTCTCCGTTGTTAATATAACTTATTAATGCCGATTCAAAATCCGGATTGCCTCTTCTTCCTTCAAAAATTATTTCGCCGTAAGTTAAGTCCGTTTTTTTACCATACCATTTTTCGAAAGCATTGGCAGCCCATTTAATTGCTTTATCATTGTGACATTTATTGCATGCATTTGGTGTGTTTAATTTTTCGGAAAGATCGGGTCTGGGTATCTGAAAGCTGTGGTCTCTCCGGTCGTCTACAACCATATAAGTTGTTTCGGTCATGTGGCATTCGACGCACTGAGCACCTTTCGAATCCGTTTTATGAAAATGATGCTTTGGAGAATCATAAAAACTTTTTTGATGGCATTTTAAACAAAGCTCATTGCTTTTTGTAAATACGTTTAAGCTGTGTACATCGTGGCAATCGCGGCATCGTACACCGGCAGCATACATTTTGCTCTGAATAAAAGAACCGTAAACATAATCTTCACCCAGCACTTGTCCGTCGGGGTAGTAAATTAAATCTTCAAGCAGAGATAATCGATGTGATTGAAGAAGGATATCGCCGTAACGGTAATTTTCACTTAATGTACTTCGCAATGAATGACATCTTGCACACGATTCGATCAGGTTATCATTTTCAACAGGTGTTGTTCTGTACGCAATCAATGAATCCGGTTCCAGCACCCATTCACTTTGCTTCAAATCTTTGAATGAAATAACCAGACCGTTTTCCTTTTCGTCTTTATTCCGTTTACCCGCTTCAACTTCCCTGCCCCACTTAATATGTTCCGAGCCGGGACCGTGGCACGATTCGCAGGCGACGTTTATCTCTTCCCACATTGTGTGGTATTCCATTGCAGCG
>JAJRSV010000356.1 GCA_024278655.1 Bacteroidota bacterium
CCTTATTGTTGTTGTAGGATTAAACGGCTTGGGATAGTTCTGATACAGAACATAATTTGAAACAGGATTGGTTGGCGGAGGTGCAGTATAAGTCATAGAAGCAAAGTTGCTTTTGTATTCCTGGATTGCACGCATCACATTCTCGCGTGTAACAGTTATTGAGTTTAAATAATCGGTTCCGCGACCGATAACATAAGCAGCTATTATTTCCTGCGGCTTTCCTTTCTCTAACCTGAAGGGACCAACATTTAGCATACTTCTTGTATCTTTGGGATACGTATTTATCCATCCGAACTCTGCTACGGGATCGCCGGAAAACGAGAAGAGAGGATTAACCTCGTTACAGTCAACACCACCCAAAACTTCTCCACCATAATAAGTGCAGGGGTCACGTACATCCCCAACTCTGTCTTTTCCTAACATATAATTTCGTAATTCATTAAGTGCATTAATATCTTCATGCATAGGATCCGTAAAAGCTACAAAACTGCTTATGTTCATATTCTTTGAACCGCTGATCTCACTCATTCCAAATTGTTCACCGTTCATAATAAAAGCAGTATCTACAGGATTATTTGTAGTTACAACAGGACCTTGCAATAATGTTATAAAAAATGAAGGTGGATTTATACCGTAAATTTCTTCTGTTGTATCGCTGTAAGTAAATGCAGAATTCAGTAATGTATCGCTGCCAGTTAAATCATTATCGTATGTACCGATATCCGGGTCCTGCCAGAAACCAAAAATTACAGAGTCCAAAACATCACTGACCATTCCTGTGTTGGTTATAGAGTACTTAATAAAAATCACATCCTGTAACTCATCAAGTGATGTGGCAAAAAGTGTTTGCTTAATTTCAATTCCAAGAGGATCGACTTCATTAAACCTCCTTTGACTATGTGGCAAGCCGTCATTATATACTGTCCACATCGTGCGGTCTCCCAATATCATAGGCATATCTTCATTCGGGTCCCAACTGCCGTTCCAGTTTTTATCAACAGGATTGTAAATGCCGTCGCCGTCGCCATCATAAAACTCTGCACCGAGTGCTACAGCATCCTTCCATTGCTGCCAGGTATCACCAAAGGAAGGATCGCTCTTATTAACAATGTATATTTTATTCTTCGGATCCCATCTGTCACTTCCTACTTTGCCCGGCACATAATCATCAATTAAAGTGGAAACTGCTACGCCATTGCCCCACAAATTCTGATTATCGTAACCGGAAAGTAAAAATCCCGATGAAAACAAGAAAATTATGTCATCATAAACGGCAAAAGGACTGTAGGAGAATGTTAGTATGTCGTTATAAGCATTTGAAAAGTTATCGCTATCCACGGTATGTATTTCCATTTTTTCCTGATAGGTTACCTGGCGAACACTGGCAAGACTCCCATGGTTATTCAGCGGCAATTCAATATTATTTACATCCATAACATCGGCAGGAACCGGATCGTAATCTTTAATACTATAGGTTGTGCCGTAAACATAATCACCGGCTTCACCGTCGTTGTGGTTGCCGTCATCGTACAATGTAAACGTATTTCCTTTGTCATCCGTTACGTTTGCGCTTATAACTTCTTTATCATCTATAATTTTACATTGAATCGTCCACGTTTTTTTTGCAGAACTGTCAACTATCGTTTTAATATTATATATATAAGGTGGAAGATATTTTTCTTCGGTGGACGTTAAATTAGCTATGGCAATTTTTTCTTTACTTCCGAAACGTGTTGTTGTAAATGTAATAAACGGTTTCCCGTTAAGATTTGTAATATTTACGAATTTATCTTTACCAACATAACGGGTAAACCTTACGGGTTCGCTCCACGCAGAACCGCCGTTATCGCTTTTAATATAATAGATGTCATTCTGATTATCTCTGTAATCAAGCGTATCTTCAGATTGATAGATTAACCATAGTTGATTATCAGACAGTTTTACAACTCTTGGTCTGCTTAGTATGGCTGTGGATTCAATTACAGGCATCATCTCTGACCAGGTAGCTCCGCCGTCTGTGGTTACTTGTTTGAAGATGCCTTGTGTAAAATAATCTTTATAATAAAAATACGCGGTGAGTCTGTTATCATTCGATTGAATAAAATTAACATCCCGCACCAATGCATCACCGTCGAAAAATGTAACGGCTTCATCCGACCAGCTTTCGCCTGCATCGGTGCTTACACGGTAATAAACCATATTTAAGGTTGAAAAAAATGTAGAACTTAACATTATCCTGCCGTCGTTCAGTTCACTCATTGTAATATAAAATATACTCCTTTTTCTAAACGGCAGGGGGTCACCTCCTCCTTCTATAAAAGTTGTATCGGACCACGTTAATCCGTTATCATCCGAATAAAACAGGAGTATTCTTCCTATTTCCGCATCAGCCCAGCAAACTAAAATTCTACCCGAAGAATGTTTTAAAGCAGTCAGATAATAAGGTTTATCGTAATTAGCAAAATTTAAGGAGATGTTTTTAAAGAATACCGGCGGCTGCCAGGTTATTCCTCCATCTGTTGAACGGATAACATAAATTGTATCGTTCAGCCCCTGCGAATAATAACCATACTGTTCTTTATAACCGGTAGTGTAAAAAACAAGCAATTCATTATTGTTAATAACAACTGGTGCAGATTCCGAATACCAGCTTGCATCAGTCTGAAAAGGCAAAAGTGCTACTTCATTAGTTTGATCAGAAACCTCAATCGTGCTGATAATCAGCATAAGCATTAATAGTAAAAACACTTTCATTTTTATTGCCGCTGTTTATTTTAAAACTATCATCTTTTTACTTTCGATAAAGTCATTCACCTTAATCCTGTAAATGTAAACACCGCTTGCCAATCTTCTTGCATTAAACTTTACTTCATACCTGTCTGCTTTCTTAAATTCATTTAATATTGTTGCTACTTCCTGCCCGAGTATATCGTAAACTTTTATTGTTACAACTCCGTCTTGCGGTATTTCATACCTTATTGTTGTTGAAGGATTAAACGGATTAGGATAATTCTGATACAAAACATAGTCGGTAACAGGATTTGTTGGCGGAGGTGATGTGTAAGTCATCGTAGCAAAGTTGTTTTGATATTCCGCAATTGCCCGCCGCACATTTTCTCTTGCGACAGTTATAGAATTGATCGGATCCATTCCTCTTCCCAACACATAAGCAATTATTATTTCCTGCGGCTTTCCTGCTTCCAATTTGAACGGACCGGTACTAATTAAATTTTTGTAAAAATTTGGATCTGTGAGTATCCAACCGGCATCAGTAACCGGATCTCCAGAGAACCAAAAATGCGGATCAACTTCGGAGCAGTTTATTCCTCCTCTTACTTCCCCATAGAATCCGCAGGGATCAGGTAATTCTCCGAATTGGTTCTTTCCCAATAAAGAATATCTTGCACCTTCAATATTTGCCGGATCATTTACAGCAGGGTTACCCGGTCCGTAAAATACATGCGAACTTATATCAAGGTTTTTCGAACCGGATATTACTTCGGTACCTAACAAAGCACCATTGTTTATTATGGCAGTGTCCGATGGATTATTTGTGACAGTGACAGGACCTTGTAATAAGGAAGTAAAAAAAGCCGGCGGATTGTCGCCGTAAATATCATCGTTTAAGTAGTTGTAATAAAAACCCGAATTCAGTAAAGTATCACAGCCAACAAGATTGTCATCATAATCTCCCAATTCGGCATCCTCCCAAACTCCAAAGTAAACCGAGTTCATCTCTTCGGTTACCAAACCGGTATTCAGAATTTCGTATTTAATAAACAGAACATTTTCAAGTTCCGGTAAATCGGAAGCGAAAACCGTTTGCCTTATTTCAATTCCCTGCGCCTGCCCTCCCCATCTTCTTAAGCTATCGGGAAGTCCGTCGTTGTAAACACACCAGGCAATAACATCGCCAATTAATGGTGGCATATCCTCGTCCGGATCCCAGGTTCCGTTCCGGTTTTTATCAACTGGATTGTAAATTCCATCGTTATCGCCGTCGTAAAATTTAGCTCCAAGTGCAACCGCGTCTTTCCATTTCAACCACGAACTACCAAACGGCGGGTCATCTTTATAAACGACATAAATTAAATCGTCATTCGAATTCGGATTAAACAATCCGGGTAGGTAATCTTGTATTAAAACTGAGGGGGCAACACCGTTGGTCCAAAGTTCGGAATTGCTGTAGCCCGATAAATAAAATCCACCACCAAAAAGAAAATCTCCCTCTTCAAAGACCCCCGATGGTTCTAAATTATAAACTCCGCTTTCGTTTGCTGTTGCTGTGTTTTGCTCTAAATCGTTCGCCGTTACAATTAAAGGAACATTTTCATTAGCAATTAGATAAGCCAGAGAGCCCTTATTATCAATCGGAAGAGATATTTTATTTATATTTATCATGAATTCTTTAATAATTTCCAACGATTTTTGATTAACCTCATTTCCCCAAATGTTATCGTTTGCATCATAGTCGTTGTGTTGTCCGTCATCGTATAAAGTAATCCCGGTTTGATGCTCGGGAATAAACACTTCTACCGAAGCGACCGCTTCGTCGTCGATAACTTTTGCTATTATTACAGAAGTAACACGCTTGCCCGGTGCCTTAATTAAGTTTGCATTTACAACAAACGGAGGAGTAAAGCTTTCAACGGTTTCTTCAATAACGGCATAAGAGATGCGGGAATAATTACCGAAATGAAAAGTTGTAAATGAGATAAATGTTCTTCCGTTACAGTGAGAAATGTTTATGTAATTATCATCACCTATGTATTTCGTAAACCTTGTCTCCTGCTGCCAGGTAGTCCCCATATCTGTGCTTATCATATAATAAATATCATTCTGCGTAAATTCACTAATCGGTGTCTCCTCTTCCTTCTGATATACCAACAACAGAGAACCGTCGGCTCGTTTAACTATCTTCGGTCTGAATTCGTTTTGAGGTGAATCAACTATTTCCGCTGCTTCACTCCAGGTAATACCGTTATCTGTACTAATCATCTTATATATTCCCCCGTTAAGGTTATCTGCGGCTGAATTGAATATAGCCATCAGGTTTCCCCCTGCATCGTTCATTATGCTTAAATCACTTATGCGGTAAGTTGCTCTTTTTACTTCAACTGCATCTCCCCAGCTATCATCTGCTTCGGAGTACTCTCTGTAAAACAGCACGCGTTCGTTATTAACATTAAACGATAATATTATTCTTCCGTCATCAAGCTGAGTCAGGTTCATCGATGCGTTTCTTTTCTGCCACGATGGTATTCCGCCCCCTGTAATAACCTGGGGAGCGTTCCAGTCTGTTCCTTCATTATCGGAATACATTACATACATACCCTCGCCTATTACCGACCACGCCAAATATATTCTTCCCGGAGATGAGCGAAGCGTGGTTAAGTATAATCGTTCCTGCGACTGCAGAAGGTTTACCACACGCACAAGTTCCGGTGCCGACCAGCTTCCGCCGCCGTCTGTACTCTTCATAACAAATATCGAATCGAGTGAGGGATTGGTGTAGAAAATCATCACTTTGTTATCAGACAAAACCAGAGGAGCGGCTTCGGTTAATGTATCGTTACCCGCACTTACAGGAAGCAAACTGATATTATTTATTTGTGCATTAACCGGTATGAATAAAAACAGTACAATAAGAATAATAATATTCCTCTTCATTGTAGCACCTTGAGTTAAAGTTATTTTAAAACTATCATTTTCTTACTTTCCGAAAAATCATTCACATCCATTCGGTAGATGTAAACACCGCTTGCCAATCCTTTTGCACTCATTGTTAATTCGTATCTCCCTGCCTGCTTGAATTCATTAAGCAATGTTGCAACTTTTTGCCCGAGAATATCGTACACATTTATTTTTACAACACCGTCCTGCGGTATATCGAACCGAATTGTTGTATTCGGATTAAAAGGATTCGGATAATTCTGATAAAGTACATAATTGGTAATAACGCTTGAAGGCGGTGGTGGGGTATAAGTTAACGATGCAAAATTGTTTTTATACTCCCGAATAACCCTTTGTACCAATTCCCTTCCAACTGTAATAGAGTTAAGTGCATCGGTTCCTCTTCCGATAACTAATGCAATTATTATTTCAACCGGTTTGTTTTTAATCAAATCAAAAGGACCTACGCTTGTAAATTTTCTGTCGTC
>JAJRSV010000357.1 GCA_024278655.1 Bacteroidota bacterium
GTATCGGTTTATGAAAACCTAAGTACACATATCCACAAACGTCTGCCCACGCGTTACAGGTGTCTGGACTTGAAGAAAAGAATGTTGGGCGGGGATACGCTTCACTATTTCGATCTCTATACTCCTATTGTAAATAAAGTGGAACTGAATTTTACTGTTGAAGAAGGACAAAAGGTTATACTCGATGCATTAAAACCATTGGGTTCAGACTATATAAAAACCTTACAAATGGCATTTAACAACCGGTGGATTGATTACATGCCGAATCCCGGCAAACGAAGCGGTGCTTACTCGAACGGTGCCACTTACGATGAGCACCCTTACATACTAATGAACTGGACCGATGACTATGAATCGGTTTCAACATTAGCGCATGAACTCGGACACACGATGCACAGCTACTATTCGAACACAAACCAGCCGTTTGCAACATCCGACTACCCGATATTCGTTGCGGAGATTGCATCGACAACAAACGAAACTCTGCTAAATAATTATATGGTAAAGAATGTAAAATCGGATGAGGAAAAGCTTTATCTTTTAGGCAGCTACCTTGAGTTGTTACGCACAACAATCTTCAGGCAGACACAGTTTGCCGAGTTCGAATGGGAGGTTCATAAATTAGTGGAAAAGGGTGAACCGGTTACAGGCGAGCAGATGAGCAACATTTATTACGACCTGGTTAAAAAATATTACGGTGCCGACGAAGGACATTGTGTCGTCGATCCTTACATAGCTTATGAATGGGAATATATCCCTCACTTCGTTAATTACACTTATTATGTTTATCAATACGCTACTTCGATTATTTACGGAACTGCATTTGCCGATAAAATGTTAACTGAAGGTCAACCGGCTGTTGATAAGTACTACAACATTCTAAAGGGCGGAAACTCCGACTATCCGTTAAACCTTATAAAGAAAGCCGGCATCGATCCTCTTTCTTCCGAAGCGTTCGACTTAACAATGAAAAAGATGAATGATGTGATGGATCAGATAGAAGAAATTTTGAACAGGCAAGGCAAATAATTCTTTGATGCCATCCTCTCTTGCAGGGGATGGCATTATTTGTATTTCTTCTTATCTTGCATATCAATTTTCCTATCCATTAAACCGATGGAAGTTTGCGATGAGCAATTTTCAAATAGTAACTTTGGTTCTGATTTTTTCAGGTGGAGTAATAATCGGTTTATCCGCAGCTTACACTCATAATCTTATCAATAAACTTAAAATAGGAAAGTACAAACCCCGCTGGAAAGTGCTTTTCGGACTGATGCTGCTCTTTAGTCTCGGGTACTTCATTGTAGTCGGAATTATTATTGCGGGCAACATATCAACCGTTTACACTGTTACCGGTCTTATCTTTTTCTTCGGTGCGCTGTTTGTTTACCTGACGGTATGGACTGGACTAAATACTATTGAAGATCTGCTCGAAACAACGGTATCGAAGGATTACGTCGAAAATATTATCAGGTCGATGGCTGATACTTTAATAGTAATCGACGCTGACAAGGAATCGACTATCAGAACGGTTAACCAGGCAACCGTTAATCTGCTTGGATATGATGAAGAAGAGCTTGTCGGAGTATCCATCGGTAAAATTATCGATCCGGAAATTTTAAATAAGCTGAAAACCGATATGCTTAGTAAAGGGAAAACTTTTTTAAGCATCGAAACAACATATAAAACCAAATCGGGTAAAGATATACCGGTTAGTCTCTCGGCTACATTGTTGAAAAAGTCAAAGGGCGAACCCGAAGGAGTAATTTATGTTGCACGCGATATACGCGAACAAAAAGAAGCGGAAAGAAAAATAAACGAATACCTCGAACAGCTCAAACAGTTAAACGCCAGTAAGGACAGGTTCTTTTCAATCATTGCACACGATCTTAAAAATCCTTTTACCGGAGTTTTGGGTGCGGCTGAAATTCTTGCATCGGATGCCGGAGAAATGGAAAGAGAAGAGATTAAAGAGTTTGCAAACGCATTGTATAAACAAACCAAATCAATTTACGATTTGCTGGAGAACCTGCTTGAATGGTCGAGAATTCAAACCGGACGAATCAAGTATTCGCCTACTAACTGTAATGTTGCCGATTGTGTAAATAAAGTGCTGAATATTTATGAAAGTCTTGCCGATAAAAAAGGAGTTAAAATTTCATATAACGGCAGCAACAATATTAAAGTGTTTGCAGACGAAAATATGATGGATACGGTTTTAAGAAACCTGCTGTCGAACGCAATAAAGTTTACCCCGGAAGGCGGAAAAGTTACGATTGATGTTAAAGACACAGGCAACGAATATGTAGAAGTATCGGTTGCGGATAATGGAGTCGGCATACCGGAAGCCGTTCAGGAAAAACTTTTTAAAATTGATGAGCAGGTTACCACAACAGGAACAAATGATGAAACGGGTACGGGACTCGGCTTGATTCTTTGCAAAGAATTGGTTGAAAAAAACGGCGGCAAGCTTACACTTAAAAGTAAACCCGGCGAGGGAACAACATTCACGTTTACTTTACCTAAATCGCAGGTTAATTAATCCGCTTCATCGAACAGCTTAAACCTGATGCGCAGAACTTCGTCATTATAACTTGTTGAAATAATTTTAAACTTTCCGATTTCTTTTGTGTGAGAAACATGCAGACCACTGCAGGGACACGCATCGTAATCACCTATTTTTATAATTCTTATAATATCGCCGGCACTGTCTGGCAGCTTCGACAGGTTGTAAACTCTTCCGGCTTCATCTTTCGAAACAAATTCTTCAATCACCTTCATATCTTTTTGTATAACATCGTTAACTCTCTTTTCAATCTCATCAATTTCCTGCTCTGTTAAATCTCTTTCGAAATGATAATCGCATTTCGATTTTTTCTTTTCGATGTGATTGCTGAACGACCTGCCGCAGCCGAACATCCTAACCATAGTCTGGTTAAGTATATGCTCAGCCGAGTGCATTTGCGGGTGGTATTGTTTATTTGATTTTATGCTGTTCATTCTGCTCTCACAATTCTATAAAGGGAACCATTACAATCTAATCAAACGATATTTATTGAGTTTAAAAGTTAAAATATAATAAAAATATTTATTGCGGAAATCCATTTACTTTTATAAATTACTAATGTATAGTTATACATCATGGAATAAATCAAAATGAAAAGGACACAGATATACCTTGATGATGAACTTATTAAGGTATTGAAAATACAAAGCAAACTGAGAAACAAAAAAATGTCTTTTCTTATCAGGGAAGCACTGGCAGAAAAATATTTAAAAAAGCAAAATCGCGTAATGTTACTTAAAAATGCTGCCGGTATTTGGAAAAACAGGAGATTTGATGTTGAAAAACATTTAAGAAGACTTCGTAAAAGTAAACGGCTTAAAGAATTTTATGAAGACTAAGAGCCTTGTTGTTGACAGCGATGTACTCATTTGGTTTCTTCGGGGTAAAGAAACAGTGGTGTCAAAATTATTCGATCTGTTGTCATCACAAAATGTTATGATATCAACAATATCTATAGCGGAAATTTATGCCGGTTCCAGGGAAAAAGAAAAGCAAACCATACGTGAGTTTTTAAGTTTATTCGATGTTATAGATGTTACTTCGGAAATAGCGGTTAAAGCTGGTGAGTATATGAAAAAGTATTCCAAAAGCCATTCTGTTGAATTGGCTGATGCCTGCATTGGTGCGACTGTTAATATTTTAAGTGCAACGCTTTGGACATATAATCTAAAACATTATCCGATGCTGAAAACCAGGCAATTTTTTATCACTTAAACGTAAAATTTCCCGTCTTATTCTCCTATCCCTAAGAGCAAATTAAGATTTATGGGCTTTCACTTTTAACCATATTTTCTTATATAATAGAACCGAAGAAAACAATTATTATTTAATTATTCAAAGAGGTGATTTGCGTGAGGGCTGCAAAACAAAAACTCTATTACTTTCTGCTCGGTGCTGTCTCCGTCGTTGTTATTTTATTCATCCCGGGGAGCGTTCTGTCGGATGAAACGGCTGCGTTAAAATCCTACTCAACCGATATTGAGTTTCCGCAGGGATACAAAATTGTTTCTCCCCCTGTTCCCAACTATCTGGAATTTGCGGGCGAAAGCGTTCCGTTAGAAAATTTTGATGTGAAGGAAAGAATCGAACGTGAGTTTATCGTTAACACTTATTTTCACTCATCCACAATACTTGCACTTAAAAGAGCCAACCGTTGGTTCCCTGTAATTGAACCGATACTAAAGAAGTATAACATACCGGACGATTTTAAATTTTTATGTGTTGCCGAAAGCAACCTCGAAAATGTTGTCTCGCCCGCCGGCGCAACCGGCTTCTGGCAGTTTATGAAAGCTGCAGCAAAAAAATACGGACTCGAAGTCAACAGTCAGGTTGATGAAAGATATAATGTTGAAAAATCAACTGAAGCCGCCTGCAAATACCTGAAGGATGCTTATGATAAATTCGGGAGCTGGATGACTGCCGCCGGTTCTTACAACATGGGAGTTGACGGAATGGAAAAGCAAATCGAAAGACAGAAAGCAACGCATTACTATAACGTTGTGCTTAATTCGGAAACTTCAAGATATGTATCGAGAATAATTGCACTGAAAGAGATTTTTAATAATCCCGCCAAGTACGGATACGATATTAAAAAAGATGAGCTTTATCAGCCGTTAAAATATCACGAGGTTGTACTCGATAGTTCGGTATCGGACTTTGCAGACTATGCCGCTTATTACGGTATAAACTACAAAACGTTAAAACTTTACAACCCGTGGTTAAGGGATAATTATCTATCAAACAGAAGCAAGAAAAAATATAAAATAAAAATCCCTGATGAAGGAAGCATTGAAATAATTAAATAAGAAATGTTTTGAAAATGTTCTTTCAGGTTTTAATGTGTGAATTGTCATTCTGAATCCCGACCCCTTTATTGAACACAGGTCGGGATGAAGAATCTCACCTTTATAAAAACAGAGCATTATCAAACAGTGAGTAATCTATTATTATTCCTTAGGTTTTGTTAATTATTTTTTCTTCAACTTGTCTTTAAATACCTTCTCGAACTTTTCAAGCTTTGGTGCTATTACATAAGCGCAGTAACCTTGCGTCGGATTCTTTTCGTAATAGTCCTGGTGGTAATCTTCTGCGGGATAGAATTTATCGAGCGGTTTAATTTCGGTAACTATCGGGTTATCCCATGCACCTGATTTATCGAGTTCTTCTTTATACTTTTCTGCAAGTTGTTTTTGTTCTTCGTTGTGATATAAAATTATTGAGCGGTATTGTGTGCCCACATCATTTCCCTGGCGGTTAAGAGTTGTCGGGTCGTGAGTTTCCCAAAAGATTTTCAGCAGCTCATCGTAGGAGATAACGTTCGGGTCGTATGTTATCTGAATTACCTCTGCGTGTCCGGTGCTGCCGGAGCAGACTTCATCGTAAGTGGGGTTATCTGCGTCTCCGCCAGCATATCCCGAAACAACATCGGTAACGCCTTTTACTCTTTCGAACACTGCTTCGCTGCACCAGAAACATCCCGAACCAAACGTGGCTTTTTCTAAATTATTCATCTGTGTTAAACTTCCTTTTATGTTTTGTGCTGAAGAAAAGTTCGTTAATGTACCAATTATAATTAAAACATAAATACTAAAGATCACAACACTTTTAAAATGTTTCATAAAACTTTCCTTTGCTTAAATGTTCTTTAATTTGACAAATGAAGTTACACTCAAACTCTTGTTTCAATCAACACATTTCGTCAGGTAAAAATATATCTGCACAACTTTCGGCTATTTACAAAAAGGAGGATGTATTAACTTCTCAATCAAAGTAAGTCGGTCTGCTTGGGTCTTTAAGATGAGCGATTATTTCTTTTATATGTTTATCGTTTGTTCTGTTGTGTGAGAGCGGAGGAAGCTCATCGAACGGGAAGAAACCGACATCCTGTGTTTCATCGCTTGTTGCAGCTTCTCCGCCTGTAAGCTCGCAAAGGAATACAATTTTGAAAGCATGAAAAAACTCCAATTGCCCGCCCATACGGTTAGCATCATAAACGCCTATTATTTTTACCGGCTTTACATCGTACCCGCTCTCTTCTTTGGTTTCTCTCGATGCAACTTCCGAAGGGATATCACCTACGTCTGCCCAGCCGCCGGGCATTGCCCAGCGTTTATCGCTTCGCTCCTGCACAAGCAGAATTTTATTATCCTTTATAACAGCCGCACGAACATCTATCTTTGGTGTTGCGTAACCGGGCTGCTTCATCATCACTTTTTTAACAGCTTCTTTTTCAAGCTGAGTGTGATGTTCTATAATTTCCGCGGTTATTTCGAGCAGGCGCGTATATCTTTCCTTCTCGTATTTTGTTTCGGCAAAGGCAAGTCCGGTTTGACTTAACTGCTGAATTTCTCGTGCTATTTCGAGCCACTTGGGAATTTTTTCTTCGTTCATATTTTATCTTTAATAATCTATTCGTGTGTTAATTAACATTGTCCACTAACAGACATTTTCAAAATTTTAACATTTAAATTAAATTAGTTTTAATTATCTTTGAACCAATTTAATTAATTAAGGAGTAACGATGAAGAACGGATATCTTGAGACAACAAAGGATGTCTATAAAGAAGCTGCACTAAACCCCGACAAAGGTTTGTGCTGCACAACAACGCCTGTGTGGCAACTTCCCGGATTAGACATACCCGAAAAGATGCTCGAGATGAATTACGGATGCGGAAGTACTGTTAATCCGAGAGATTTGGTGAACAATCCGACGATACTTTATGTTGGTGTGGGCGGCGGAATGGAAGTGCTGCAGTTTGCTTACTTTAGCAGAAGAGAAAACGGAGTTATAGGAATCGATCCCGTAACCGAAATGATAGATGCCTGCAAAGAAAATCTGAAAGAAGCCGAAAATAAAAACGCATGGTTTAATTCTAGCTTTGTTGATTTGCGAGAAGGCGATGCGCTCTCGTTACCTATTGATGATGAAACAATTGATGTTGCTGCACAAAATTGTTTGTTCAATATTTTTCATGATGAAGAGCTTGAACAAGCTTTAAAAGAAATGTACAGAGTTTTAAAACCGCACGGAAGATTGGTTTTATCGGACCCTGTCTGTGAACAGCAGATGCCCGGAAACCTAAAGCACGATGAAAGATTGCGTGCACTGTGCTTAAGCGGCGCAATTCCGTTAAACGATTACATTAAAAGATTAACATCCATTGGTTTTGGTACAATTGAAGTGAGAGCCAAAAGACCTTACCGCGTATTAGACCCAAAGCATTACGATACGCCTGAACTCATTTACATCGAAAGCGTGGAGATATGCGCAATAAAAGACCCGATTCCCGAAGACGGACCCTGCGTGTTTACAGGCAAGACGGCAATCTATTACGGCGATGATGAATTGTTCGATGATAAAAAAGGACATGTTCTTCTGCAGAACCAGCCGTTAGCAGTATGCGATAAAACCGCAAAAGCATTAGCTGATTTAGGAAGGGATGATATTTTTATCTCCGAATCAACTTACTTTTATGATGGTGGTGGATGCTGCTGAAATCATATCAACTGCCTGCAAACCATACGGCCATTCATCCATACAATCATCCAGCTACAGGTTTCAGAAGAATGACTGATTGGTTGAATGTATGAATGATTCTATCTTAACATATTTATAATTATGCAGAGCACTAACAATTTCCCAATTGAATTCCTTCCAATCTTTACCTAATTTTTGATATGATTTTATTATTCCATCATTTAAACTCAAACCTTATTTTATTTTACAGGTAAAGTTATGTTTAAAAAGATTTCCATTTTATTACTCGCACTTTTAATTACATCTTCTTCACTCCTTGCACAAAACAACGATGAAGAGAAGGAAAAGAAAAAAGACCCTTACTCATCGGCTACATTCAACGGGCTTAAGTTCAGGTTGTTAGGTCCTGCAATCACTTCAGGGCGTGTAACCGACTTTGCCGTTAACCCAAACAATTATCACGAGTTTTATGTGTCCGTTGCATCGGGAAATGTTTGGAAAACAACCAACTCCGGTACAACGTGGGAGCCGGTATTCGATAAGTACGGTTCTTACTCAACCGGTTGCGTAACACTCGACCCGAATAATCCGCACGTAGTTTATGTAGGAACCGGCGAGAACAACAGCCAGCGTTCAGTATCGTGGGGCGACGGTATTTACAGATCGGAAGACGGCGGAAAGAATTTTAAAAATATCGGGTTGAAAAAATCCGAACACATTGCAAAAATATTAATCGATCCGCGGGACTCAAGAGTAATTTACGCAGCGGCACAGGGACCTTTGTGGGGTCCGGGCGGGCAGCGCGGGCTTTATAAATCTACCGACTACGGTGCAACGTGGGATTCGGTTCTTTACATAAGCGAAAACACAGGTGTTACCGATGTTGTAATGGATCCGCGCAACCCCGATGTTCTTTATGCCGCATCATACCAAAGAAGACGACACGTTTGGGTACTGTTAAACGGTGGACCTGAAGGTGCAATTTATAAAACTACCAATGCCGGAAAAACATGGAACAAATTAACTTCGGGACTTCCTTCGGGTGATGTGGGAAGAATCGGGCTTGCTATTTCTCCCGTTAACCCGGATTATATTTATGCAATAATAGAAGCCGCCAACGGCAAAAGCGGATTTTACCGTTCGACCGACAGAGGCGCATCGTGGGAAAAGAGAAGCGATTACATAACTACAAGTCCGCAGTATTACCAGGAAATTTTTTGCGATCCTGCCGATGTCGATAAAGTTTATGTTCTCGATACAAGATCGCAAATTACCGAAGACGGCGGCAAAACATTTAAACCTATCGGAAATAAAGCACGCCATGTTGATGATCACGCATTCTGGATTGAACCAGACAATCCCGATCATTTTTTAATCGGTGGTGACGGCGGTATTTACGAAACCTTCGATGGAGGAGCAAAGTGGCTTTTCAAAAGCAACCTGCCCATTACCCAGTTTTACAGGGTAAGCGTAGATAATGCCGAACCGTTCTACTGGGTTTACGGCGGAACACAGGATAACAACAGTATGGGGGTTCCTTCGCAGACGATCAACCAGGAAGGAATTGTTAACGCCGATTGGATACCTACTTTGGGCGGAGACGGATACGAAGCAGCGGTTGATCCGACCGATCCGAATATTGTTTACACACAGTATCAATACGGTGGTTTGGCTCGCTACGATAAAAAAAGCGGCGAAGTAATATCAATAAAACCGCAGGAAAGAAAAGGCGAGGAACCTTACCGGTGGAACTGGGATTCGCCGCTTATAATCTCCCCGCATAGTCACACAAGATTATATTTTGCTGCCAACAAACTTTTCAGAAGCGATGACAGAGGCAATAGTTGGAAAGTTATTAGTCCCGATTTAACAAGACAGATAGACCGCAATAAATTAAAAGTAATGGGCAAAGTATGGAGTGTTGATGCGGTTGCTAAGAATGCATCGACATCTTTTTACGGAAACATTGTTTCGTTAACCGAATCACCGTTAGTTGAAGGTTTAATTTATGTTGGAACCGACGACGGTTTAATACAAGTAACTGAAGACGGCGGAAAGAAATGGCGTAAGATTGAAGAGTTTCCTTCTGTGCCGGGAACAACTTATGTAAGCTGTCTGTATGCTTCGCTGTTCGATTCGAACACTGTTTATGCCACATTTGATAATCATAAAAAATCCGATTACAAACCGTACATATTAAAAAGCACCGACAGAGGAAAAAGCTGGAAATCAATCACTGGTGATTTAAAGGAACCGTTTGTGGTTTATTCGATAATTCTGGATCACGTAAATCCGGACCTGCTATTCATCGGAACGGAATACGGTGTGTTCTTTACAATCAACGGTGGAAGGAAATGGACACAGCTTAAAGGCGGATTGCCAACAATTTCTGTTCGTGATATCGACATTCAAAGAAGAGAAAACGATTTGGTGCTCGGAACATTTGGCAGAGGGTTTTATGTGCTTGATAACTACTCGCCGTTAAGAAACATAACGGAAACTAATTTAAAAGATGAAAAAAATATTCTCTTTCCTGTTAAAGACGCCTTAATGTTCATCAAACGAAGAGGAACATTCGGAGGAGTCGGTTCATCTTTTTTCAAAGCAGATAATCCACCGTTTGGTGCAACGTTTACTTACTACATAAAGGAAGCACCAAAGACGAGAAAAGAACGTCGGCAGGAAAAAGAGAAGAAATTAATTAAAGAGAATAAACCCGTTTACTATCCAACGTGGGATGAACTGCGTGAAGAAGACCGCGAAGAAAAACCGTTCCTGCTTTTTGAAATTTATGATGAAGACGGAAACGTAGTAAGAAAATTACGCGAACCTGTTAAGTCGGGAATAAACCGCGTAACATGGGATTTAAGATATCCGTCAACACGCCCCATAAAGAAAAAGACCGAAAAAAACCCAAGCGGTTATCCGGTTATGCCGGGTAAGTATTCGGTTAAAATGTTTATGAGTGTTGACGGTAAGTTAACAGAAGTTGCCGGTCCGCAGCAGTTTGAAGCAAAGGTGCTGAACAACACTACGCTTCCTGCAAAAGACCGTACGGAATTAGTTGCATTCCAGAAGAAAGTAGCTGAACTTAACCGTGCCGTTAACGGTGCTGTTCAGGCAACAAGAGATTTGCAGACAAAAACCGATATTCTTATCGATGCAATAAAACAGGCGTATGAAGCACCCGACAGCTTAATGGCGGCTGCCCTGAAGATTAAAAGAGAAACACAGGACATTCTTCAGCATCTTGTAAAAGATGAAACCATAAGCAAGCGCAACGAACCGGCACCGCAAACCGTCAGCAGCCGGCTCGGTGAAATAACATGGGGAATGTGGCGTACTACTTCATCACCGACTAAAACTCAACTTGATAATTACAAAACAGCTTCGGAAGAATTCGAACCGCTGCTTGAAAGAATAAAAAGATTAATCGAAGTTGACCTGAAGAATCTCGAAAACGCTATGGAAAAATACGGTGCACCATGGACTCCGGGAAGAGTTCCGGATTGGAGAAAGAATTAATTGATAAGTGTCGAAGCGCCTTTGCGATAATTAATAATTAACTGCAGGGGCGCAATTCGACTATGGAAAAATTGAAAATATATTTTACGTTTAGACGTCTATTTGTAAAATACACTTTACAATTAGTCACAAATTAACTCTTCATTACCGCAATAATACCATCTTCCTCGTTTTACTAAACGACCCGGCTTTAAGCCGATAAAAATAAACTCCGCTCGGTAAACCAGTTGCATTAAACTCGACTTCGTAAGTGCCTGCATCTTTTACTTCATCAACAAGCGTTGCAACTTCGTTACCTAAAATATCGAACACTTTTAGCGTTGTTAACCTCACCCTTTGTCCCTCTCCTTGGTAAGGAGAGGGAATTTGGAATTTTATTTTTGTTGTGGGATTGAATGGGTTAGGATAGTTTTGAAACAATTTATAATCAACCGGTTCCGTTTCAGTATCGTTCACGTCTGTAATAATACCGCAAATCGAAAAAGTGTTCCAGCCGTCATCGGTTTTAAGAATTTCATTATATGTTATTGCCCATGCTTTTTGATCATCAATAAAGGAAAATTTATCTATGCTATTCGGCAGTGAATTATAATTCTGAAGAGTGTCCCAGCTAACTCCCATGTCGCTTGTATAAAATATCTCAGTATTATTCGTGGATACCCATCCTTTATCTATCGATGGAAAGTAGATATCGGAAATTCCAAAAGTAAAGCGCTTACCGTTACCGTACTGATTCCAGCTATTGCCGCCATCGGAAGTAAATTCCAGATATCCGTCTAGCACAATATTGTCTTCTCCCTGTACTATAATACCATTCATTTCATTTAACATTTGTACATCAAAGGAATAAAAGCCAACCCAATTTGGCTGCCAGTATATTGTTTGCCAGCTATCACCCAAATCGGTAGTAGTATATACTGCACGATTATAGTTCACCGCCCATATTAAGTTTTCATTAATAAAACCGATTTTGAGCAGGGCATTTGATGAAGAATCGAAAACAGTACTCCAATTATTACCGCTATCAGTGGTTCTGAATATTTTGGAGTTTCCCTGATTCCTCCAGCATACAAACCCGGTCGAATCGTTAACAAATATTATATCAGCTAATAACTCTGAGCCGACATTGAAGACAGATGTCCAGTTCACTCCGCCGTCTTCAGTATTCAGAACCTCGCTGCCTGTTATTATCCATCCGGTTAAAGGACTGGTGAAATAGACTCCTCTCATAATTCCAAAAGATGTGTTGATTACTTCCCAATTACCACAGCCATCTGTAGATTTCCAAACATTTCCATAGTTGGTAACA
>JAJRSV010000358.1 GCA_024278655.1 Bacteroidota bacterium
CTCATTCATCCCGAAGATTTGCCTGCACCCGAAGAAAAATTAGAAATTCTTAAAACCACCATCGAAAAACTTACAGGCGCGGGTTACGAGTTTATAGGAATGGATCACTTTGCCAAACCGGATGACGAATTAACAATCGCACTTAAAGAGAAAAAGCTTTACCGTAACTTTCAGGGTTACAGTACAAACGCAGGTGCAGATCTTTACGCTTTCGGTATTACATCAATCAGTCAGTTGAAAAATGTTTACGCACAGAATTATAAAACCGAAAAGGAATACTACAAAGCACTCGATGAAGAAACCATTCCAACCGCAAAGGGATACAGGCTAACCGAAGATGATCACATCAGACGCGAAGTTATAACAAGATTGATGTGCGACTTCGAACTGAACTTCAAATCGATAGAAGAAAAGTTCGGTATCGATTTTAAAAAATATTTTTCGTGGGGACTGAACAACCTTAAAGAGATGCAGAGCGACGGGCTTGTTGAAATAACCGACGAAGGAATTACAGTTAAAGATATGGGCAGACTCCTGATACGCAACATCGCCATGAACTTCGACGGTTACATTGAAAGGAAAGAAGACAAAGCGAAGTACTCGAGAACGGTTTAGTGTAAACATAAGAGCCGGTCTCCCTAACTACCGGCTATCCCGCAAAGTGATTGGCACTTGTAGCTAACAATTGACATTATCATCGAAATTTGCTAATTTATTTTTAGCTATCATTATTGGGGCAGATGATGAAAACTTATATTAAAATAATATTCCTTGTATTTTTTGCTTTTCTTATAAGAGTCCATTCACAACCAACTCCTTCGGATCATTATAAAGTATTCAATAAAGACTCAATTTATATTTTTACATCCGACACTCACCTGCTTATTTTCTCCTGCAGCGATGACGAAGGGAACTTTGAATTATTAAGCACAATCCCCGGTAGTTATGAATATTACACAAGAGTAATTTTCAACAATAACTATTTCCTGTTGATAAATTTCCAGCAACTATATTTGTATGACTTCTCGAACCCATATTCTCCACAGTTGGTATCGGAACCGCAATTTAATTTTGATGTTGATCATGTTTATGGTTTTGAGCCGTACTTTATTATAAATTCAAATCATATTCTAAAGCTTATTGATATTCAGAATGATAGTTTGGTAGTTAAAGAGGATAGTATGATTACTCTCGACCCGGAATTATTTTACTATCCCTATATCATTAAACACACTACTATTTATAAATATGTTGAAGGTTTTGGAACTTACTCTATTTATGTGATGGATTATAATGGTGATGGAGCAATGCATTGGAGTTACATTGCGGGGAACAAAATAATATATCATGTTGTTACTTACTCTCCACCACCTTTTCCCCCTGATATATGTAACCTGAGAATCCGAAAACTTGAAGAGCCGGACTTTTACCTCATGGATGATTCCTATTGGTGGGCAGGCTGCTCTATCGTTTCCGAAGTAGGCATCCAGGATGGTTCGAAAAATTATATATATATTTGGACATTGGGAAACCACCAGTATGTCTATGATATTCCCGGAAACATAGTATATGATTTCCCTCAAGAGGAGTGGAACGATTATCGTTTGCGTCTTACAGATACTTATATTTTTAAGTTGGGTGATAAAATTTTCTACTCACTTCCAACTGCACCATCAGTGTTTTACGAGCTTGAATATTCTGTAACATCTGCAGATAATAATACTCAAAGCATAAACAGCTTTGTGTTGAAAAACAATTATCCGAACCCCTTTAATCCATCTACTACTATTGAATACTCACTACCCGAACCATCCTATGTTAATTTATCCGTTAAAAACCTGTTGGGTGAAGAGGTAAGAGTCCTTGTTGATGAGGAAAAACCCGCAGGTAATTATAAAGTAACGTTTGACGGTAAGAATTTACCGAGCGGGGTTTATATCTACTCTCTTAAGTCCGGTTCAAAAATTATTTCTAAAAAAATGATTTTGATGAAATGAAACCATCAAAATTTATTTTATTCATATCGATATTATTGATTCTATCCGAAGTTGCGGAAGCACAGAATTTTTTTCCTATGAAAAGTGGGAATAAATATCAGTTCGGATATTACTGGCAATTTCACGGTCCGGGCGGTACCAGTTCAGGTTATAGTTACGGAAAATATACAATAGGTAAAGATTCCGTTATCAACGGGCAAACATTTTATAAGTTCAATCAGACTCATTTGCAGCTTTTTTTCTCAATGGATGAAGACGATTTTCTCTTCAGATATGACAGCACTCAACAGAAATTGTTTGTGAAAATTCCCAACGAGGATACTGTTAGACTTGCAGTCGATTTTAATGTTCCGGCAGATTCGGTGTTTACATCATACATAAAAGGATCCCCCGCAGGATACAGATCTCAGGGAATAACAATTGATACAGTATTCGGCTACCCGGTAGAAATTTTCAAAATGACTTATAATTTTTATTCCGAGAATGGCAGCTATACTTTTGCAGATAAGTTCGGGCTCATCAGAAGTGATAATATTTGGTGGGAAAGCACGTTGAATGGCTCAACCAGTAACAGTATTTTTTCTGCTATCATTGATTCTACAATTTACAATCCTATCATATTGGAAATAACGGATGTTCATCCTCTTATAGACAGACCGATAGATACCTTTCCGTTTGTTCTTCATGCAAACTATTCTTCTTCGTTACCTCCGACAATTGATTCATTTTATGTTGATATTATTCATACAAGAGCGGATACCGTTTTACATCAATGGAGAAAGGAGTTCAGCGGGTACCAGGTAAATGTGCCCTTATACCCGGAAATGCTTGAGGTCGGCGATATAGTAAAAATAAGAGCAACGATAACAGATGAGTCAATATTTGAAAATGTTGATCATTATCCCGACAGCGGATATGCATTAATCAACGTATTGGATCCGGTTACAGGTTTGGAAGAGAATAAAAGCCCAAACGAATATTCTTTGAGTCAAAATTATCCAAACCCGTTTAATCCCTCAACCGTAATAGAATATTCGTTAAGCGAACCGGGCAAAGTAACCCTGAGGGTTTATAATTTATTAGCCGTTGAAGTTGCCTTGTTGGTAAATGAAGAGCAGCCGGCGGGTGAACACAGAGTTTTGTTTGATGCGGATAAGTTTAACCTGCCGAGCGGGGTTTACTTTTATAAGTTAACAGGCGGGGATTTTGTTGATGTTAAGAAGATGATTTTAACAAGATAACAAGTGCCAGTCACCCCAACCACCGGCTATCACGTAAAGTGACCGGCACTTTTATATACTAAAACATCACATTCCCGAACCCGGTCCTTTAACACCAAACACAGGCATCAAGCCGCTTGGAACTCTTTCGGGAACGGTTAATAAGTAACCGGGTAATCCGATTCCCGGATCGGTTAATGCTTTCATAAATTCTACAATTGCAAGCACTTCGTCATCTGTTAATCCTAAAGGTTGTATTAAATCGGGGTCCATCATATCATCTGTAACCTGCGGGTGACGCGGATTGCAGCCGTCGTTATAAAACCGTACAACCTGCTCGAGTGTTGCAAATACACCGTCGTGCATATATGGTGCGGTAAGCTCGATGTTGCGCAAAGTGGGTGTGTGGAATTTATACCTATCGGCTGGATTTTTAGTATGCTCTTCCCTGCCGGTATCGTCGCCGGGAAGCACATCTTTACCCGGACCTTCCTGCGGCACTCCCTGTATCATAAACTTGTAATCACTGAACATCGGACCGTTATGGCAATTGCCGCATTTAGCTTTTGTGAAAAAGAGCTTCAACCCTTTTACCTGCACATCGTTTAGTGCATCTTTCTCGCCGCGTACGAATCTGTCGTACGGCGAATTACTTGTTACAAGTTCTCTTTCGAACGAACCGATTGCGCGGGCATAAGTTGAAGAGTCGATTATATGTTCTCTTAATCCGGCATCCCATTCTGCGGCTTCTTCGGGGAATGAATCGCGGAAGTGTTGGATATATTCCGGTATTGCACGCAATCGTGATATAACACTGTCTAATGCTACTGCCGATGCCTGTTCATCATCGCCCGGGTAAGCATCGCCTCTCATTTCAACACGAGAGGTAATCGGCTTTGTGGATTGTACTTCCAGCCCGTTAACTCTTCCATCCCAGAACTGAAATCCGAGGTGCGAGGAATTTCCGTTTTCATCGAAATTATAAGCCGTGTTATAAATAGTCGGTGCATTGCGTGGTGTAAAATCAAGCGGCAGTCCCGATACAGATGATTGCGTTAAGATTCTGTTCGGTCCCAATCCGACGCCGCTGGTTCCTACCGGCAATTGTCTTCCGTCGGCAAAACCAAACTCCGGATGATGACATGTACCGCAGGCAACATCCTTTTCACCGCCGAGAATCGGATCGTAGAAGAGCAATCTGCCCAAAGCTATCCTTTCATAGCGCGGCAGGTTATCGGGAGGGTAAGGAATAGAATCGAGAGTCTGAAGCTTGAACTGTGTTACCAGATCTTCTTCAACAGGAGGAGCGGGTGATGTTTCATTATCGCTGCAGGCGGAAATAGAAAAAAGCAAGATTGTAACAAAGACCAAATAGCATACGGGAAATGTTTTCTTTACAAATTTGTAGATATAATCCTTCATATAGTTCCTTTAATATTGTTGATTGAAATTTGTTTTCTCTTTGATCCGAAACAATCAGAATTGATTTACCCTTGCTATAGTGCAGAATAGAATAAGAGCAATTAGTCTGTATTAAAAGCTATTAAGTTAATTGAACAAATTCAACCGGAAAGTAAAAAGAATAGTTGCGCGGGTTCACAAAGCTGGTGGTGTGGGATATAAAAAATCCCTGCCGTCAATATTTTGTTTATTAACGACAGGGAAACATTTAATTCTTTCTGAGGTGCCAAATGGCACTATTTCATCAGAATCATCTTCTTCGTTTCAACAAACGAACCTGCCTGAATTCTGTAGAAGTAAACACCGCTCGGAAGACCGACAGCATTGAATGTAATTTCGTATGTACCAACAGATTGCTGCTCGTTTACCAGCGTGGCAATTTCTTTACCGAGTATGTTGTACACTTTAAGCTGAACCAATACATTTCCGCCGTCAATGTTAACTGATGCCGGAATGCTGTACTTAATTTTCGTAGACGGGTTGAACGGGTTCGGATAGTTCTGCTCGAGACTGAAAACTATAGGCAACTGTTCGGCATCGTTAACCGAAGAAACGTTGCCTGCATTGTAAGCGAGTCCCATTATATTATCGAACCCGATGTCGCCGATCAACGTACCTTCGCCGGTGGTTGTATTAATTTCAATTAACTGACCGGGCTGCGAGCCCCATCCGATAATTCCGTAAAGCGTACCGTTTTCATCGAAAGCTATATCGTTGGTAACTGCCGTAAAACCGGTGTTACCTATTTGAGTGGTATCGCCGGTATTTAAGTCAATCTTGTAAACAAGGTCGATGTTTTGTCCGAGACCAGCAGTTGCCCACAACTCATTGTTAAACGGATTAAACGTTATTGCACCAACCCGGCTACCGGTGTTAATTACAGGTTCGAAAGTTCCGTCGGTTAGGTTAATCTTGTTGATATCACCTAACTTTGAGCAGGAGTAAAGCTCGCCGTTGTTATCAAAAGCTATTGATACGGCAAGAGGAATATCAAGTGTAAACAAGCTATATGCGTCACCCTCGGTACCGTTTACTCTTAATATATTGGTTGTTTGTGTTGTGCTTGTCATTCCATACATTATACCTGTGATAGGATCGATTGTGATGCTTTTGATCTCTTCGAAGTTTGACCAGCCGAGGGTTGTGCCTTCACCGGTACTTGTGTTAACGGTAAGAATGTTTCCGTTGTTATCCGGACCCGAAGATGCATAGAGAACCTTTTCGGCTGCAGGATTAATTATGAATCCTTTTCCGTTAAGGTAAACCGGCAGCACCGGGTTCGAAGGATCGTTACTGGTTATCTGCAGTTCTTCAACTATATAACCGGGATCCGTAGGTGTAAAAATAATGCTGATGGAAAAATCATCAAGATAGTTCGTCAGCTCAAGAGGTAAAGCCGGCATTTGATCTATTGTAAAGTGTGTTCCTGCAATTTGCAAATCGTTTATGATTAATGGTTCCAGTCCAAGATTGGTAATAACCAAATCCACAGTATCGGTCGAAACCAGTACTTCGGCTAAGAAGTTTAAAGTATCTGCAGGAACACCAACCGTTTGCAACACATTAGGATGATATACACCAACAGCGTACCATGCATCAAGCGCCGATTGCAACTGCGGTGAATTTGCACCGAACAAATCAATTGCTGAATTTATTGTTGCCAGCCGTGCATCAAAGTAATCAGATGATGGGGTAAGATAAACGGTTAGGTTTCTGTATGCTATTTTTCGTGCATCATCGAAACCTAATCCGGTAACGGAATAACTATCTCCGTTATCGTTAACACCCGAACCGCCTTCAACCAAAAGATAATACCAGAAATTCTGAACACCGCTGTTTGTATGAACCCCGCCGTTGTCTCCCGCATTCGGATCGGTGTTTGCCCAGCCGTCGCCCTGGTAAGTATCCGGGTCGCCGAAGTTATTCGGGTTAGCCATGTTTCTTATACCAAGACCATCCGGCGTGATGTCTTCACCGATTCTCCAATTGCCGTCACCAACTCCCGGAGCACCAATCATCATAAATTCCACTTCGTTACCGAAGATATCGCTGAACGATTCGTTAAGTGCACCTGATTCGCCACGGTAAATTAAGCCCGCAGAAAATTCGGTAACTCCGTGAGTTACTTCATGACCGCACACATCAAGACTTACAAGCGGAGTAAAAGTAACTCCGTCACCGTCGCCGTAAGTCATTCGCTCTCCGTCCCAGAATGCATTATTGTAACTTCCGCCGTAATGCACGTAAGATAAAATCGGTGAGCCGTTATCGTCGTAACTGTTTCTGCCGTAATTTATAGAGTAGTAATCGTAAGTTCCTTCTGCACCCCAATGTGCATTTACGCCAACAGGGTCCCACGGTCCATCGGCGGTTGTTGAAGTAATATCAACTGCCTGCCCATAGTTAACCGTGTTATTAAGGTTATAAGTTTCTACCGATACCGGTCTGGTTGTATGTTCCTGCAACCGGTATTCCACACCTGGATTAACTTCATCAACCGTCATTGATACAACCCCGTTGTATAAAGAAGTTCCGCTTCCGGGAACATCGGCATCGTGAATGCGGTCGAGTACGCTTTCTATCTTTCCGGTTTTTGCGTTAACATCCACATAGTATCTGCCGACAGGATTTTCGGCGTATATATCGAAGCGGTAAACCAGTTTGTAATTCTGTGCTACCATATCCTCAGTGCCCGAGGTGAGTTTCAGTTCACCTTTGGGATAAAAAGTAGCGGAAGGATTTCTTTGTTCCCGTTTTAGGAACTCTTCCATCTCGGGATTTTCCCACATATACGATTGAGCACCAATATGGTTAATTGCATACTGCAAAGCAGCTTGTTCTGATAATGAAGGGATTACATCAAGGTTTAAACCGTGAACCAGATGCCCGTTTGCATAATAGATATACCCGTTTTTTTCATGAAGAACAAACTGTGTCTCAAGCAGTTCAATACCTTTATAATATTGATTGAACCTGTAATGAGTTTGTCCGATGTTGTCTGTAAATTCTTTTACAACAGAAAATTCGTAATTGTCGTCAAGATTGAAAAATTCTTTATAATAGTTAAAGAATGATTCTTTCTTTACTTGCGCGTTATCGAGAAATCTTATCTCGTAAGGGGAAGTGCCGTTTTTCTCATAGCTTATTTTTGCCTGACTGAAATAAGTAGATGCCTGAGGGATAATCTCTCCGGTGGGCAGTAGAAGCAGAGCAAACAATAAGAAAGAAAAAATTAAGGAAGAAAGTTTTTTCATTAATTCTCCATAGGGTTGTTATTATATTCTCGTTATTAGTTGTTAAAACACAAAATAACTATTTTTAATTAAAATTTCTTGGTAATAAAGCATATATTCGGGTTGAGAAAAAGAAGGTGTAATTCCAAGCAATATAATATAAGTAAATTTTGTTATTAGAAGCTACTGTTCCGCGCATTAGTCCCCCGGTCTTTCTTTCATCGGTTGCGTTGCAAAAAAATCGTTGTAAAATCTTTTCGTGTAATTGTTTATAAGCTCTTCCACTCTTTCATAACTATCGGACTTAACAATCAAACCGGCGTGATTTTTCTTCTTCAGCTGCCAGACTATTTCTTCATCGTCGTAAGCAGAGAGGTCCGGCGATTCCTGTTTTGCAAGTGAAAGTATAATTCCGGCATAATCGCTTTTAACTTCGGGATATTTATATTCACCTTCGCCGCGGAGTATTTCAATCTTTGCCCACTCTCGCCAGAGGTTTATTCCGGAAGCCGCCTCGATAAGTTCCGCCAGGTTAGCCCCGCCCACTCTCGCCGATGTTTCGAGAAAATATAATTTGCCGTCCTCATCCGCCTCAATAAATTCAGTGTGCGAAACGCCCCTAACGAGTCCCATTGCCTTAAGCACTTTCTCGTTAAGCTCAAGCAGTTTCCGTTCGATGTCCGAACCATGCTTAACCGTCCGGCTTGTAAATACTTTCCCGGAGTGTGCTACTTCAAACGGCGGTTTGCCGTATTGATTGGCAATTGCAAATCGCATTTCATTTTCATAAACAATCGAATCGACGTGATAGATGTTTCCCGGAATGAATCTTTCCATTAGAAAGAACGACTGCTCATCGCCGAGTTCTTTTATTCGATCCCACAATTCTTCTTTATTGTTAATCTTTTTTATCCCGTGTGCGCCGGCAAGCATTCTCGGTTTAACTATGTATGGAAAAGGAACTTCTTCCGTAAACCTGTTTATGTTTTCGTGATTAAGAATATGCATAAACTCCGGAACCGGAATGCCTGTTTCTTTTGCACGAATACGCATAGCAAGCTTATCGCGGAAGTAACGTGCGGTAGTATCACCCATTCCCGGCACGCGTAAATGTTCGCGAAGGGCTGCAGCTTTTTCAACATCAAAATCGTCGAGTGCAACTATGCGGTCAATCTTTTCGCTTCGTGCAAGATAACTGACTCCGTAAATCACATCCTTCAGATCCCAGTCTTTGTTCTTATCCTGAATGTAAAATATTTCATCGATGCTTTCTTTTGGCCAGGGTGCATCTTTAAGACTTTTGGATGTTAGCAGGATTACCCGGCATCCCTGCGCTTTACACTCACGCATAAAGTCGTGTCCCTTTTCATAACTCGAAACACATAAAAATGTTAACGGCATAAAACTCTTCAGATTATAAATGGATTAAGGCGCTGTTATAAGTATCAATTTTGCAAATGATAATAACGTAAACCGAATAAAGAATCAACATAAATCTGTAATTCAAACATTAATAAAATGCCTTTCAGCAATGTTTTTTCTGTTTCCAAATAAAACCGATTCTCTAATTAGTACAGACCGTACTCCTAATAAGCGCTTAATTTAAGCACTTTGTGCTGGTATTATAATTGCCCTTTTGCCCTCCACACATTTTCCGGATTGAGCAACCAACCTGTTATTTGCCGCTGCTCTTAAATAGAAAAACCAAGGGAACCTTCAAAATAGAAATTAACAATTTCATTTTATTAAATCGGAGTAGGTACGATGAACGAAGCATACAAACTGAACGAAGAGTGGGACACAAACAGCAGATGGAAAGACGTTACCCGTCCTTATACCGCCGGGGATGTATTGCGGTTAAGAGGTTCGGTAAAGATTGAATATACGCTTGCGAGGATCGGAGCGGAAAGATTATGGAATATGCTTCAAACAGAACCGCTGGTAAAAGCTTTGGGTGCGCAAACGGGAAATCAGGCGGTGCAGCAGGTTCAGGCGGGACTGAAATCGATTTACGTGAGCGGCTGGCAGGTTGCAGGTGATGCAAATAATGCCGGACAAACATATCCCGACCAAAGCTTATATCCGGCAGACAGTGTTCCGAATCTTGTGAAGAGAATTAATAACGCATTGATGCGTCAGGATCAGATAATGTTTGCCGAAGGACGCAACGGTATTAACTGGTTTGCTCCAATTGTTGCAGATGCCGAAGCGGGTTTCGGTGGTGTGCTCAATTCATTCGAACTGATGAAAGCAATGATAGAAGCAGGGGCTGCCGGTGTTCACTTCGAAGACCAGTTGTCTTCTGCAAAGAAGTGCGGACACATGGGCGGAAAGGTTCTCGTGCCTACAAAAGAAGCTGTGCAGAAACTTATCTCTGCAAGGTTAGCTGCCGATGTGATGGGTGTGCCTACCA
>JAJRSV010000359.1 GCA_024278655.1 Bacteroidota bacterium
ATATTATTTGCAATGCCGAATGCATGTGCAGTTAGCTGCCACATGAAACCCGGTTATCCGAATTTCGGTATCGACTTTACGAATGATGACCTTGGTGATTGGACCGAAGCAACCGACATTGCACTTGCCGATACTCTGATGCACTATTATGGTCCCGGCGGTGTATGGTGGGATTTCGTAGTTTCTGTTGACAAAGAGGATTCGCAGATACCTGAAACATATGCGCTTTCCCAGAACTATCCGAATCCGTTCAACCCGTCAACAACTATAAACTTCTCGGTTCCCGAACCTTCGAATGTTAAGATTATAGTTTATGATATCGTCGGTAGGGAAGTAGAAGTTCTGGTTAACGATTACCTGGATGCAGGTAACTATAAGACCACCTGGAATGCTGCTAATTATGCTTCGGGTATTTACCTTTACAGAATTGTTACTGATGGCTTTACCCAGGTTAAGAAGATGATTCTTATGAAATAAGCTCCTCCTTTATACCTCGCATATAAAAAAGCCGCCCGTTGGTTCTTGGGCGGCTTTTTTATTATCAATGTTGATAAAACAATTTAATTCTTACTTTTTATTTCTGCACCGATTCCTTTTATCTGATAGAAAGTAACAGGACCTGTAACCGAAGATGGATCAAACTCTTCGCCTTTTTCTTCGGCTTTGTGTTCAAAATAATCTTTGGCTTCTTCCTCGGTAAGTTCAACTTTGTAAACTTTACCCTGGACGAGTGCAACACCACCTTTTGCTTCCTGCGGAAACACAATTTCTCCGTCTTCAACTTTCACTTTTATCTTCTCTCCGTTTTCACCTGCCGAAAGTTCAATCCAGCAACCCGCCATCGAACAAACATCCAGCACTTCTCCTTCTACCAATACGGTTTTGTCCAAATACGATTCCGGGTCTTTTAATATTTCAGCAATATCGGTTTTTTCTTTTAATGTTATCGGCTCACCTAACTTTTCGGTTTCGCTTTGCGCATATAAAATATTACCCGAAATAATAACAATAGTAAAAAATATAATTAGGTTTCTCATACCAACTTCCCTGATTTTGTTTGTAGAAATTATTTATTAGCGTATGTTAATTTATGAATAAGTTTACTTAAACTTTATGATTACCGGTTTTTGTAATTCGAGTTTTATTCCCGGCACATCTTTTACCATTTTGCTTAACTCTTCAATATCGTCCGGGGGATTTTTTTTGAACATTTCAAGACTCTCTTTGTTCTTAAAAAGTTCGTCGAAGTCTATGCTTAATAAAGTTACCCGTGAACCGTCGACGTGGCTTGCGTTTGTTTCAACAATTTCTCCGTTAAGCTCAAGTGAAATATCCATTGCCATTCCTTTCATCATCTGTAACATTTGCTCATTCATTTCGCCGTTTTCTTCCTGGCTCTCGTCATACTCGTCTCCGGTTTCTTCTTCAGCCGGAGTATCAAGTTCTTCCGGTCGATCGATTATTATTTGTGCCACATCGCCGGGAATGAATTTAAAGATGTACTCGTCGTTGTTTTGTTCTTCTTCTTCCTCAAAGTCGGAAGGTATTTTATCGTTCAGATCTGCATTCATTTGTAATTCGTTCAAGTTATCGAATGCGTAAACAGCGTTGTAACCTTCCCAGCCGTCAACAACCACTTCTTCTGCCGAAACGAATTTTACATTGTCTCCAAAGTCTTTCGCATCGTTCTTAACATCTTCTTCATTATATATCGAAAATTTTTCCGCTTGCCCGGTTGAGTCCTGAAATGAAGACATAAACTGAGTCATCATTTCAATTGCTTGAGGACTCATAAGCACCAATTGTTCGATGATGCCGCTTCCGTCTTTGTTAACTTTTATGGTTGTGTTTACTTTGATACATCCCGAAAAGATGATTAGAGGAAAAAGCAATAATAAATAGAGTTTAAAATGTTTCATCTCTCTCCTGCTCCCTTTATTTTTTATGATGTTGATTTGCTGTTCAAAAATAATGAAAAATATTTTACCCGGGCAAAATTAATTTGGATAAGCGATATAAAGAATTCCGGTTCAATAAATATAATCGATGGTGCATTGTAACAGATTATTCACTATAGGTATTAATATTCTGCCATTACGTGATTATTTAATGTATCAGCGTCGTCTTCGGCGTGATGCCGACTGTTTAACCGAACTGCTTTTGCCTCCTTTACTATATCGCCTGGTTTTTCTGGTATTTACTTTCGGTTTTTCATTACGGGTTTTCTTTGTAACTGTTGTTTTCTTTTTTGTGTCTGTTTTTTTATCCGTTTTATTCGTTGTTTGTTTTGGCGGAATTACCGGGGGAGTGTCGTTTGTTATATGGTCTCCGGCTTTATTTTGCAAATCGCTGTTAATCGAATCTTCACCGAAGAATACCGGATCGTCCGGTTCGATTGGCTGTGGACCGGGTTCCTTAGTTAAAAGAAAATAAATAGCCGCAACCGTCACTATTCCAGCCAATCCGAATAATATTAGTTTGCCTTTAGAAGACTTCTTTTTCACAGGTTGCTTTTTGTCTGCAGGTTTGCTGCTTACCGGCGGTTTCTTTTTATCCTCCGGTTTATTGCTTACAACCGGTTTAACCGGTTGCTTCGGTTTTTCGGCTTTTGGTGTTGGCGAAGGACCGGGTTTAGCCACAGTGGGTTTTTCCGGCGGCACATCCGTTTTATCCGTAGCCGGCTGATCGATAATTGTTTTGTCGGTATTAACAACAACTTTCGGTTTTCCCTCTTTCGCCAGAAGTCTCTTACGAAAATCATCTGTGCTTTTAATTCGCTTGTCCCGGTCTTTCTGAACTGATTCGAACAGCACATCGACTACCCATTGGGAAATATGCGGATAGTACTGTCGCGGATCTTTAATTTCACCGCTTACGATTTCGTTCATTATTTCAAAATCACTATCGGTATCTACATTAAACGGAACCCTGCCTGAGAGCATTTCGTAAAACGTAACTCCAAGACTATAGATATCGGTTCGGTTATCAATATCTTTTACCGCCTTTATTTGTTCGGGCGACATATAGTAAATCGTTCCCATCTTAGTGCCGGTTTTTGTAAGCCCTTTGTCCTGTAATATCTTCGCTATTCCGAAATCGAGTATTTTTACCGTGTCATCTCCGGTTATAAGTATGTTGCTCGGTTTAATATCCCTGTGGATTATTCCTTTCTTGTGGGCATAGCCAACGGCTTCGAGCATTTGATTAAATATCCATATTGCTCTCTGCTCGGGTAAAGGACCAACGCTTGTTATAAGCTGTTTAAGAGTTACTCCGTCAATATATTCCATTACCATGCAGTAGTTGTTATCTTCGTAAAAGTAATTATACAACGTAACAATGTTCGGATGAATTAAACTTGCCTGCACTTTTGCTTCGTGGCGGAAACGATCGGTAAACTGTGAGTCCTTTGTAAGAATCGGATCGAGAATTTTGATTGCCACTTCTCTTTCGAGCATTTCATCCCGTGCAAGGTAAACGGTGCCCATCCCACCTTCGCCTAATTTTTTAATAATTTTATAATCCCTTATCCGTTCGATCATGATAGCTCTTCTCCTCTATTACTGTGAGTGCTACGGTGGGCAGGCCCGCCTTCGTTCGGTTTTTTAACAGTTTCATAAAAATGTGTACGACTAAACATTTAATACTCCGGGTTTATACTAACTAACATCTTTTCTTTTTAATGAATATGCGGTAAGTAGAAAATACGCTACCGAGAATG